>DATEOX010000488.1:0-6987 GCA_035273585.1 Thermoanaerobaculia bacterium | reverse complement strand
GATGGCGCACGACAGCAATGCCGTCGCCCTCGACCGGGTCGCCGTCGACGCATTCACGGCCGAGCGCGACGCGCACGTCATCTACACCTCGGGTGGCTGGGTGTTGGACAACCTCATCGACGCGGACGAGACAACGCCGCCGAAGCCGATCGCCCTCGTCGCCTGGCGCCCGCCGCACGAGCGGCTCGTCCTCGACGCAGGGGGCACGGTGATCCGTCCCGGTTGCGTCTACGGCGGCCGGCAGTCGCTGCTCGCCTCCTGGTTCGCGGCGGCCGACGAGGGGCGGCCGCTGGAGATCGCCGGCGACGGCCGCAACCGCTGGGCGATGATCCACCTCTCCGACCTCGCCGACTGTTACGTGAAGGCGACCGAGCAACGCGCGGCGGGCATCCTGCACGGCGTGGACGACTCGCACGATCCGCTCGAGCAGTGCGCGCGCGCCGTGTCGCGCGACGCGCCGATCCGCCACGTCGATCCGCCCGCGGGTCCGTTCGCGGATGCGCTGCTCGTCGATCAGGTCGTGCTCAGCGACAAGACGCGCGCGCAACTCGGCTGGCGTCCGACGCGCACGTTCATCGGCTCGGTGGAGGAGCAGTGGCGGGAGTGGCGGGAAGAGCGCGGGCGTCTCGCCCGCTAGTGTCATCCTGAGCCGCGGAGACGGCGAAGGATCCGTACCGCACGGGCGCTGCGCGAGATCGTTACGGATCCTTCGCTTCGCTCAGGATGACAGGCCGAGGAAGCCCGTTAGCAGCCCGTTCACCTTCTCCGCCGCATCCGTCTGCACGAAGTGCCCCGCCTCGGAGATGCGCTCCACGCGCAGGTCGGGGACGTAGTCGCTGAAGTTCTCCGTCGTGGCCCGGATGAAGACCGGGTCGCGCTCGCCCCAGATGAGCAGCGTCGGCACGTCGATGGGCCGCACCAGCGGCGCGAGCTCCTTCCGGTGGCGGAGGATGGCCCGGTAGTAACCGAGCATGGCCCGCACCGCGCCCGGCCAGCGCCACGCCTTCGCGTACTCGCGCAGCTCGGCATCGGTGAAGCGTCCCGCGCGGCGCATGAGCATGCGCAGCCCGCCGAGGCTGAGGACGATCTCCGGCAGCACCGGGATGTTGAAGAAGAGCTGATACCACATCCGCACCCGCTGCGAGGACGAGCGGCGCAGCTCGCGCCGGAAGGGCACCGGATGCGGCGAGTTGAGAATCACCAGCCGCCGCACCTGGTCCGGATGCATCATGGCCAGGAACCACGCCGCGACGCCGCCCCAGTCGTGCCCGACCACGTCGCACGGCACGTCGCCGCTGCGCGCGATCAGCGCCGCCACGTCCTGCACCACGGTCTGCATCCTGTACGCATCGATGCCCGCGGGCTTCGACGACTCGTTGTACCCGCGCAGGTCGGGCGCGATGACCCGATGCCCGGCCCGCACCAGCGCCGGGATCTGATTGCGCCACGAGTACCAGAACTCGGGAAACCCGTGCAGCAGCACGACCAGCGGCCCCTCGCCCGCCTCCACCCAATGCAGCTCGACGCCGTTGATGTCGGTGCGGCGGTGGAGGAGGGGGATGTTTTCGAGCTCGTACATATGCGCGTGGACGGACAAGTTGTTGGTTGTTCGTTGTTGGTTGTTAGTAGCTCGTGCGTCGTGTGTACTACTAACAACCAACAACTAACAACCAACAACCATCACAGCGCCTCCCTGAACTGCTCCTTATCGATCGCCTTGTCGTACGCCGCCCGCCCGGTGATCTTCCCCTCCTCGAACAGCCGGCGGATGGACGTGTCCATGTCCACCATCCCTTCCCGGATGCCGGTCTGGATGGCGCTGGTGATCTGCGGGGTCTTGCCTTCCCGGATCATGTTGCCGATGGCCGGCGAGGCGAAGAGGATCTCCAGCGCCGCGGCGCGGCCGCCGCCGATCTTCGGCAGGAGCTGCTGGGCCACCACCGCGCGGATCGTCTCGCCCAGCACGTTCCGGATGCCTTCCTGCTCGCCGGCGGGGAAGACGCTGATGATCCGGTCCATGGTCTTTGCCGCGTTGTTCGTGTGCAGCGTGCCGAAGACCAGCGTGCCGCGCTCGGCCGCCGACAAGGCCATGGAGATCGTCTCCAGGTCGCGCATCTCGCCGACGAGGATCAGATCCGGGTCTTCGCGCCCCGCCGACTTCAGCGCCTCGGCGAACGACTTTGCGTGGTTGCCGATCTCCCGCTGATGGATCAGGCACTTCTTGTTCGGATGGACGAACTCGATGGGGTCCTCGATGGTGATGATGTGCAGCGAGCGCGTCTCGTTGATCAGGTCGATGATCGCGGCCAGGGTGGTCGACTTCCCCGAGCCGGTCGGCCCGGTCACGAGCACCAGGCCGCTGCGCAACTGCGCGATGCGCCGCAACTGGTCGGGCAGGCCGAGCTGGTCGAGGGTCATGATCTTCGACGGGATGACGCGGAAGACGGCGCCCGCGCCACGCTGCTGGCGGAAGAGGTTGACCCGGAAGCGGGCCACGTCCGGGATCTCGTACGAGTAGTCGGTGTCGCCGCCGCGCGTGAACTCCTCCCACGCCCGCGCCGGCGTCACCGGTTTCAACATGTCCACGAAGTCCGCCTCGGTGACGAGCCGGTAGCGGATCGTCTCGATCGCTCCGCCCGCGCGGAGCATCGGCGGGCGGCCGACGGTGAGGTGGAAGTCGGACGCGCCGCGGTCGTTCATCAGCCTCAGAAAACGATCGATCTTCTGCATGTCCGCTCCCCCCTGTCATCCTGAGCCCCGGAGAGGGCGAAGGATCCGTACCTTCAGGCGCTGAGCAAGATCGGTACGGATTCTTCGCCGTCTGCGCGGCTCAGAATGACACGCGTCATCTCTTCAGAAACTCCGCGCTCACCAGCGCCTCGAAGTCTTCCTTCTTGTTCGCCGCCATGTAGGCCGTCTCCGGCGTGATCTGGTCCCGGCGCAGGAGGTCCTTCAGAGCCTCGTCGAAGGTCTGCATGCCCTGCGACTTGCCGATCTGCATGGCCGAGTACATCTGGAACGTCTTCTCGTCGCGGATCATGCTGGCGATGTTGCTCGTTCCCTTCAGCACCTCGAATGCCGCCACCTGCTTGTGCGGCTGCTTCGACGGCAGGAGGCGCTGGGCGATGGCGTACTTGAGCGACTCCGACAGCGCGGCACGGATCTGCGGCTGCTCGTCGACCTTGAAGCTGGAGATGATCCGGTCGATGGCCTTCGGCGCGCTGGTCGAGCTGAGCGTGCCGAGGACGATGTGGCCCGTCTCGGCGGCGGTGAGGGCCAGCGAGATCGACTCGTTGTCCCGCAGCTCGCCGATCACGATCACGTCCGGGTCCTCGCGCAGCGCGGCGCGCAGGGCGCGGGCGAACGACTCGGTGTGCGTCCCGACCTCCCGCTGATTGATGAGGCAGTTCTTGAACGGATGCACGAACTCCACCGGGTCTTCCATCATCAGGACGTGGTCGTGGCGGGTTTCATTGAAGAGATTGACCAGCGCGGCGAGTGTGGTCGACTTGCCGGAGCCCGAGGGGCCGCAGATCAGGACCAGGCCCTGGTGGTAGTCGGCGATCTCGGCCAGATGCGGAGGCATCCCGAGATCGGTGATGGTGGGCGGCTTCTCGGGGATGACGCGGAAGACGGCGTGGTAGCCGCGGTGATCGAGGAAGACGTTGCCTCGGTAACGGCCGGCCTGCGGGATGTAGTAGCAGAAGTCGATCTGCTGCCGCTCGGCGAGCACGTCCCACTGATGCGGCGTGAGCACCTCGCGCAGCATCGACTCGGTCTGCTCGGCGGTGAACGGCTCGCCCTGCGCGCGCAGCAGGTCGGCCGCGAGGCGGACGATCGGCGGCTGGCCGACGGAGAGGTGGAAGTCGCTCGCCCCCTGGTTGCGCGTGGCGATGAGCATCGCGTGCAGCTTCGGCGCCCCCTCCACGCTGCGCGCCGCGAGCGCGGCATTGCGTACCGCGTCAGCGTCCTGCTGCGGCGCGCGGTCGCGCGCGGCGATCTCCTCCAGGATGTCGAGCGCGCGGGTGCGGACGGCGCGGTTCGGGTCGGTCGTGGCCACCTTCGTCAATGCCGGGACGACGTTCGGATGCTGGAAGTGCCGCAGCGCCTGCATCACTTCGATGCGCACGTCCGGCTGCGGATCGCCCAACATCCGGCCCAAGGCCGGCAGGGCGCGCGGGTCGCCGATGCGGCCCAGCGCCTCGACCGCCGACCACTTGAGGTCGGGATCGGCCAGCGCTGCGATGAGCGGCTCGACGGCGCGTGGGTCTTTGAGTCGCGCCAGGGTGTCGGCGGCGGCGATGCGGATCCACCAGTCGGGGTCCTTCAGCAGGGCGATGGTCGGCGGGACCATGCGCGGGTCTTCGAACGAGCCGACCACGCCGAGGGCGGCGCCGCGCAGCTCGTCATCGGGATCGTGCAGCAGCTCGATGGCCGGCTCGATGACCGCGTCGCCGAACTCGCGGATCGACTCCAGCGCCCGGTCGCGGACGAAGCCGGCCAGGGTCTTGGCGTAGCCGATGTAGCGCTTGATGACCTCCGCCGGGTTGCCCATCCCGAGGAGGATCTTCATCACCGCGGAGCGGGTGCCGGCGTCGCCGGACGCGATGAGCGGCAGGAGGCGATCGACGAGCTCGGGGCCGCTCGTCGATGCGGCGCGCGTCAGGGCCGCGATCAGCAGTTGCTGGGTGCCGTACCCAATCTGCGGCAGTTGTTCGACGAAGAGGGCCACGGAGGTGGCCGGCGCCCGCGCGGCAAGGATCTCCAGCGCCTTCTCCCGCACCGGCGTGTTCTCGTCGCGGCCCAAGCGCTGCCAGCGGGGAAGGGAGCGCTCGTCGATGTCCAGCGTGCCGAGGCGGGAGAGGAACTGCACCCGGTCGGCGCCGGCGCTCGCCTCGAGCTGCCAGAGCAGCGGCGCGATGGCGGCCGTCACCGGCGCCTCGAGCAGCACCCGCCGCGCGACCTCCTGCGTCTCGCGGTCGCCCGCGGCGAGGAGCTGTGGCAGCCGCTGCTCGATGCCCGGCAGCGTGAAGAGGATCGGCACCGCCGCCCGGAACGCCGCATCGGGCTTCCCGCGCGCCTCTGCGAGGAAGATGTCGATCGTCTCCGGATCGCGCAGCCGCTGGAGGATCGGCACCGCCGCGTCGCGCAGGGAGCGGTCGGGGCGGAAGAGCATCCAGACCACGTCGCGGGCGCGGATGCCTTCGGTCGCGGCCAGCCGCTGGAGCAGCTCGTCGCGCTCCTGCGGGGTCGAGAATTCCTTGTTGGTGAGTCGGCGGAGAGTGTCCTTGAGCTCGGACTGGAAGAGCGCCATCGCGGCGCGCATTGTAAACGCAGGGCCGGTTTTCGTCCGGCCCTGCGGAAAGATTTACTCTCCCTTGTTCAGGGCGCGAATGAGCAGCCCCGCGCCGACGGCGAGGACGGCCACGCCGGCGGCCACCGTGCCGGGGTTCTCCTTGGCGTAACTCGTCGCCTTGTTGCTCCCCGTCTTCAGGTAGTCGCGCGCGGTGTTGAGGTACTCGTCGATGTCGACGTTCTGCATCGACGTCTTGAGGTTGCCGATCATCTCCTCGCTGATGCCGAGCCGCCCGAGGAACTGCTCCAGGCCGCGGTTCTTCGACTGGCCGCAGGTGGGGCAGATGTCCGAGCCGGTGTTCGTCGCGCCGAAGCTCGACGAGCCGGTCGAGCCGATGCCGCCCGGACTGTTGCCGATGCCGCTCGAGCCGCCGATGTCGCTGCCGCTCGACGTGCCGAAGCCTCCGGGGGTGGGGGTGTCTGGTGTGGTCATACGTCTCCTCCTTCGCTAGCGGTTGCGCGCGTCTTCGCCCGGCTCGTACGTGCGGCCGTGCGTCCCGATGCGCGGGTTGCCGGACTTGTTGGTGAGGCGATCCTCATCCTTCCAGCGCTCCTCGGCGGTGTGGGGGAGGATCTCCTGATCGCGTTGCCGGTCGGAGCCGTCGGTCCGGAAGCCGGCTTTCATGCTCGTCTGCGGCGGCGTGTAGGCGTCCTCGATCATCGGCAGCGGGATGTCCGTCTCGCGCTGCACCGGCCGGGCCTGCTGCGGCGCCGGACGCGTCCGTGGCTGGCTCTGCGTTTCGGCCTCCCGCGGCGCCTGCTCTTCGTCATGGTGGTGCGAGAAAACGCGCTTGATCGCGCTCGTCACGGTCGAGGCCGCCCGGCCGAACGCGGATGTTTTTTGGGTCATGTTTCGTCGCTCCCTTCGCGTGGATGTATTGCACGTGGCGGGCCGAAGCGAGCAGTTGTTAGTTGTTGGTTATTAGTTGTTAGTAGGTGTGCGTCGGTTTTCTACTAACAACCAACAACTAACAACCAACAACTACTTGTACGTCACGCGCCAGATCACGCCGCCACCGTCGTCCGACACCAAAAGCGACCCATCCTTCATCACCATCACCCCCACCGGCCGGCCCCACACCTGCCTGCGCGTGGGGTCGGGGGCGAAGCCGGTCAAAAAGTCGTCGTAGCCGCCGGTCGGTTTGCCGTTGCGGAAGGGGACGTGGATGACCTTGTATCCACTGCGTTTGGAGCGGTTCCATGAGCCGTGGAGGGCGACGAAGGCGCCGCCGCGGTACGGCTCGGGGAACATCTTGCCGGTGTAGAACGCGATCCCCAGCGCAGCGCCGTGCGGATCGACCAGGACGGAGGGCACCACCGCCTTCTTGACCAGGTCGGGGCGTTGCCCCTTGAGGCGCGGCTCCTCGTGCTGGCCGATGTAGGCGTACGGCCAGCCGTAGAACGCGCCGGGCCTGACCTCGGTGATGTAGTCCGGCGGGAGGTCGTCGCCGAGGCCGTCGCGCTCGTTGACGGCGGTCCAGAGCGCGCCGGTCACCGGCTCCCACGCCAGGCCGACGGGGTTGCGCAACCCGGAGGCGAAGATCCGCCGCCCGCTGCCGTCCGGGTTGTACTCGACGATCACCGCCCGCATCTCATCCTCCGGGCTGACGTTCGAGCGCGAGCCGATCGAGA
>DATEOX010000487.1:0-2187 GCA_035273585.1 Thermoanaerobaculia bacterium | reverse complement strand
GGTGGGGATGGCCATGCTCGGGCTGCGGCCGATCGTGGAGATGATGACCGTCAACTTCTCGATCGTCGCCGCCGACCAGATCCTCAACCACGCGGCGAAGGTGCGCTACTTCAGCGGCGGGCAGGTCGACGTGCCGGTCGTGATCCGCGGCCCGCAGGGCGCGGGCGTGCAGCTCTCCGCGCAGCACTCGCAGTCCTTCGAGTCGTTCTACGCGCACTTTCCGGGTCTCCACGTCGTCGCGCCGGCCACGCCGGCGGACGCGAAGGGGATGCTCAAGACGGCCATCCGCGGGAAAGACCCGGTGATGTTCCTGGAGAGCGCGGCGCTGTACGGGATGAAGGGGGAAGTGCCGGACGATCCGGACTTCACCGTGCCGTTCGGCCAGTCGCGCGTGGCGCGCGAGGGCTCGGACGTGACGATCGTCAGCTACAGCCGGATGCTGCAGATGTCGCTCATCGTGGCCGAGACGCTGGCCAAGGAGGAGGGCATCGAGTGTGAGGTCATCGACCTGCGCACGCTGCGGCCTCTCGACCTCGAGCCGGCCTACGCATCGGTGGCGAAGACGCACCGCGCGGTGGTGGTGCAGGAGCAGTGGAAGCCGTTCGGGGCGGCGGCGGAGATCGCGGCGAGCATCACGGAGCGGATGTTCGACGAGCTCGACGCGCCGGTGATCCGCGTGACGGGCGAGGACGTGCCGATGCCGTACGCGCGGAACCTCGAGCTGCTCGCCACGCCGCACGAAGAGCATGTGATCGCGGCGGTCAAACGCGCGCTGTACAGGGAGTGAGGATGGCCGAGATCATCATGCCCAAGATGGGCGACGCGATGAGCGAGGGGAAGGTCGTCCGCTGGTACAAGAAGGCGGGCGACGCGGTCAAGAAGGGCGAGCCGCTGCTGGAGATCGAGACCGACAAGGTCAACCTCGATCTGGAGGCGGAGTCGGACGGCACGCTGTCGGACCTGCAGGCGGAGGAAGGGGCCGTCGTCCCTGTCGGCGGCGTCCTGGCCCACATCCTCGGCGAAGGGGAGAAGGCGGCGCCGGCGAAGGCGGAGAAGCCCTCTCCCGAGAGCCGCCGCGCGACGGACAAGAAGGACTCGGTCAAGCACTCCACCGGCGAGTACGGCGAGGCCATCGAGATGAAGGGGCCGCGCGTCGATAAAACGGGCCCGGCGCCGGCGCAGCAGCCTTCCGGCGAGAGCGACCGCCGCAAGTCGTCGCCGCTGGCGCGGAAGATGGCGCGCGAGCTCGGCGTGAGCCTCGACGCGGTGCAGGGGAGCGGCCCGAAAGGGCGGATCGTCGCCGCGGACGTGAAGAACTTTCGCGGTGCGCCGCCGGCACCCTCCGCCGCGCCGCGCGCGCCGCAGCAGCAGCTCACGGCCAATCGCATTCCTCTCTCCGGCATGCGTCGCACGATCGCCAAACGGCTCGCGGAGTCAACGGGACCGATCCCGCATTTCTACCTCACCGCCGATTACGACGTGACGCAGCTCATGGCCGTCCGCCAGCAGCTCATCGACATCGAGGGGGTCAAGATCAGCCTCAACGACTTCATCATCCGCGCGGCGGCGCTGGCGCTGCGGCATCATCCGTTCGTCAACGCGAGCTGGGGGGACGACTTCATCGGCCAGCACGCCGAGGTGCACATCGGCGTCGCCGTCTCGACGCCGGAGGGGCTGATCACGCCGGTGGTGCGCGACGCGGACACGAAGTCGGTGCGCCAGATCGCCGAGGAAGTGCGCGCGCTGGCGGACAAGGCGAAGAACCGCAAGCTGACCCCGAACGAGTACCAGG
Organism: Thermoanaerobaculia bacterium; assembly: GCA_035273585.1. Classification (GTDB taxonomy): domain Bacteria; phylum Acidobacteriota; class Thermoanaerobaculia; order Gp7-AA8; family Gp7-AA8; genus JAFAVZ01. The sequence goes on along the minus strand of DATEOX010000487.1, from coordinate 395 downwards.
GCTCGACCTTCACCATCTCCAACCTCGGCGCGTGGGGCATCGAGGAGTTCACGGCCATCATCAACCCGCCGAACGTCGCCATCCTGGCCATCGGCGCCGCGGAGGCGCGGCCGGTGGTGATCGACCGTCAGGTGGTGATCCGCGAGCGGATGAAGATCACGATGTCGTGCGACCACCGGGTGATCGACGGCGCCGCGGGGGCGGAGTATCTGCGCACGCTGCGGCAGTACCTGGAGCAGCCGCTGCGGCTCGTGATGTAGCCCAGCGCAAGAACCTTCTCCCCGCCCGGCGGGGAGAAGGTGCCCGAAGGGCGGATGAGGGGTCTGGATTCTGCGCAACGCCCCTCACCCGGCGCTTCGCGCCACCCTCTCCCCGCTCGGCGGGGCGAGGGTTCT
>DATEOX010000486.1:0-13683 GCA_035273585.1 Thermoanaerobaculia bacterium | reverse complement strand
CGAGGTCGCGCAGGTGCGCCGCGCCGCGCTTGGCCTCGAAGACGTGCATCCCCTGCCGGCGCAGCTCGTCCTGCGCGGCGCGCATGGTGGCGGCCTGGATGTGGCGCTCGACGATCTCTCCGTCGGGCGTGCCGACGCGTACGATGAACTCAGGCATTGCTTTCCTGTTCCCGCTTCGTCACTTCGACGCGCGATCGCTCGAAACGTTCCGTTTTCGAAAGGGATAGCCCGGGGAACGGGATCGTACAACGGCCCGGCGGAGGAGGGGATTCCGGCGCAGTTATTGCGGCGGCTGAGGCGTCAGTTGCCTCTGCTGCGTCTGCGCCGCCGTCGCGCCGCTCCCGAAGGTGGGCAGCGCCATGAAGGTGGCCGAGGACTGCGAAATGGTCCCGGTGCTGCGCCGGATGAACCCCCACCGCCCCGCCGCTGCCAGGCTGGTCCGGCTGCGCACGGTCGCCTTCGCCGCCGCCACGAGCTTGGAGTCGTTGGCCCTGCTGATGGTCAGGTCGCTGATTCTCCGGTACGCGGTCATGATAGCGAACCCCGGGCGGGGGTGGGGGGCGGGGGCATTCCGGGAGGCTGAGGCTGTCTTCCGCCTACCGTATACTCCCATCGTCATGAAGCCGCTTACGCGTATTACGGCGGATCCGCAGAGGATGGGCGGCCGCCCGTGCATTCGTGATCTTCGGGTAACCGTCGGTACGGTCGTCGGTCTCGTTGCGGCCGGACACGCCCGGGAGGAGATCCTTCGGTTGTATCCATACCTCGAAGGCGAGGACATCGCCGAGGCTCTCGCGTACGCCGCGTGGCGAGCTGACGAGTTCGAGATTCCGCTCGTGACAAAGTGAGGATTCTCATCGATATGAACCTCACCCCAATGTGGGTCGAGTTCTTCACGACACGTGAAATCGAAAGCGTTCACTGGTCTGACGTCGGCAATCCGAAGGCACTCGACCCGGAGATCATGTCGTTCGCCAGAGACAACCGCTTCGTGGTGTTCACGCACGATCTCGATTTTGGCAGCATCCTCGCGGTAACACACGCGCGCGGGCCGAGCGTCATTCAGGCGCGGGTCGAAGATCCAGTTCCGGCGGTCATCGGCGGTGCGGTCGTGACAGTGATCGTCGAGAACACCGCGTATCTGGAGCGTGGCGCTCTGATAACGATCGATCCGGACAAGTCCAGAGTGCGCATTCTGCCGATTGTTCCTGGTCTGAAAATGTAGTGGCTTGGGATCCGCGCTGCAGCCGACACGCCTCCGGCGCGCGGCTGAGCGCACCACCAGGCCCTCACCGCGCCAACCGCCACCCCACCCCCTCCAACCCGTAATACAGCACCCGCAGCGCGCCGCCGTTGCCGGAGGAGCGGACCATCGCCGCTTCGTCGGAGCGGCCGTTCGTCAGGTAGATCTCTATCTGTTCATGACGGCGTAGAACGCTTCCGTTAGAAAGACGCCGACAAGGGTGCTCCACACTAACTGCGGGAGGATTGCCACGGTAGCGATGACAGCGGCGGAATCAACAAAGAGATTTGAAACGACGAGCGCCAGTCGCTGGCGTGTCACTCCCTTGAGGCCATACGCAAGCGTTCCGGCCACAATTGGGCGCGCAAGAAGCAGCCAGGCGGCCACGAGAACACCAAACGCCAAGGCTCCCGACAGATCAAGGACCCCGCGAGCCGGTATTGCGACAGCGACCACGCACGCCGCGACGATCACAGGCATGCTGTGGTCCCAGAGTAGCTTCGCTGCTGCTCGCAACATGGCGTCGCTGCCGATGATACTGCGGTCATCCCTGCGGATTCTGCCGGGCTCGTTGCAGCGTCGAGTCGTCTACTGCATCGCTACGAGCCAATTCGCCGCCGGCGAGCCGATCAGCCGCGCTGCTCATTAGACGATGCGCGCTCCGAACTCCGACGAAGAAGCCGCTCTGCGCAAGGTCATGGCCTCCTTTCACCGACGGTCGCAGCATGCCGTTCCGCCCACGGTCGCCAGTCTCATCGCGGAGTGGGCGCGATTCGTCCAGGAGGTCGAAGTCGGCTACGCCTGCTCGATCTACGGCTACACGAATGATCTCTCGACGCGCGATCTGCTGGACGAGCTCATCGAGCGTGGTCCCTCGAGCCTCGCCGTGGAGATCGAGCGAGAGCTCGAGCCGTGGGATGACCGCTATCGGGTCGCCACCCGCCCGTCCAAGAGGCCGCTGTTGCCCGGACCGGACGTTGCCGACAAGCCGCGATGGCATCGCATGCCGCGCAACCTGCACGGTGAGCTGCTCGCCGACCTGATCGCCGACGGTCTGATCCGCCCTTGACGCCCGCCTCACCGCGCCAACCGCCATCCCACCCCCTCCAACCCGTAATACAGCACCCGCAACGCGCCGCCGTTGCCGGAGGAGCGGACCATCGCCGCTTCGTCGGAGCGGCCGTTCGTGAGGTAGATCGAGCCGGGGGTGGCGTCGCCGGTGGGGGCGAAGGAGCAGATCGTCGAGCTGTTGAATTGCACGGCGGACTTGCCGGGGGGCATGGGCTGGCCGGTGTCGGGGTCGGGGAGGGAGGGGGCGAGGCCGACCTGGGCGAAGGATTTGCGGGAGAAGAGAGGGCGGGGGGGTTCGATCAGGCGGTCGGTACCCGAGGCGATGTCCTTGTTGCGGACGCCGTCGGCGTTGCCGTCCTCGTAGACGGCGTAGCGCCACTGGCCGTCGACGGAGTCGAACTTCACGCCGCGGTCGCGGGCCAGCAGGCGGGCGTCCTCCTGCGTGATGCGCAGCACGTCGCTGACCGCCGCGGCGGCGCCGCGCAGCGCGGCGCGGCGGAGCATCCGGTCCAGCGCGGGCAGGATGATGCACAGCAGCATGCCGAGGATGGCCAGCGTCGTCACGGCCTCCGGGAGCGTCATTCCTCTTTCCTTGTTCATCCGTGAACCTCCTCGGGCGGGGCGGAGGTTCATCGGCGACGCCACGCGTGGCGTGCAGGGCAAGTCGCAGCGGCGGAAGAAGTAAGCGGGTGGATGGGCGGCGGCGGGCTGTCAAGAACTTTTGCGCTCCAGGCGTGATGCTGACACTTTTTGTATCAAAACAGGCCGCTTGGGACGAGGCAAAACAGGGGCAAAAGCCGCTAACGTCAGCAGAATCAACAGAAAGGAAGCGCGGCACCGGGGCTGCACAGGGAGCGCGCCGCAAGGAGGCCGCATGGCCAGAAGCGGAGAACGGGGACAGGCACTCGTCGCGACGGTCGTCGTGATGGAGATCGTGCTGGTGATCCTGCTCAGTGCTCTCACCTACACCCAGCTCTCGGGACGGCTTGCCGCGCGGCAACTGATCTACGCCGGGCAGGCGAACAACGCGGCGGAGGCAGGCCTGGTCGAGGCGCTCTCGTGGTTCCGCCGCCAGACCACCCAGCCGGTGGCGAGCTTCGCCCCGAAGCTCGACACCACCGTCACGCCGAACATCAACGACACCGAGGAGCCCTCGGTGGGCATCGTCCGGACGTTCGAGGTGAGCGACCTGGGGCGGGTCCGCGGCCGGTACGAGGTCACGTACGGGAAGACCTCCGACTGGAGCGGCACGGTCGACGTGACCGTCCCCCACGGGAAGACGACGGCCAGCGTCGGCTCGGTATGGCAGCTCGAGTCGACCGGTATCATCTACGTCCAGAACGACTCCTCGGTCGACTACAAGACCTCGCCGAACAAGATCCTGGCCCGGCGCACGGCGCGGACGGAGATCCAGAAGATGGCGGTGAAGGTGCCGGCCGGCGGCGCGGCCATCTTCGCCACGAAGGGCAGCTCCGTGAACATCGGCACCGGCTCCCGCGTCATCGGCGGCAAGGACGGGGTGGGCATCGCCTACAACGACGCTACGGCCGTGGTGAACGGCGGCACGGTGAGCGGTACGCCGAGCGCGATGAAGGCCAGCGCGGCGGGCCAGTTCGACATCCCGTCCGTGTTCGGCGTCAGCAAGCAGGAGCTGACGAACATGGCCGACGTCCTGGTAAAGAAGGTCGCCGATCTGCCGAAGGACCTGCCGGGCATGAGCCTGATCGTCATCGACGGCAACGCGGTCTTCGACAACACCCGGCCGCTGCAGGGGAGCGGCATCCTGGTGGTGTTCGGGGACATGACCATCCAGGCGAACAACAACGCCGACTACAGCGGCGTCATCTACTGCACCGGCAACTACTCGCAGGCGCAGCCCTCGGCCATCAGCGGGGCGGTGATCACGACCGGCGGCACGGTGAAGGTGACGAGCTCGGGCGACGTTTCCGAGGTCGACTACGACAAGAACATCATCGACCAGATCCAGCAGCAGATGGCGGACTACCGCTTCAGCCGCTCGCCGTACCTGGTGGGAGTGAAATGATCATGGACAGAAGACGACAGCAGGGCATGACGCTGGCCGAGGTGCTGGTGGCGGTGGCGCTGGTGAGCAGCATGGTGTTCGCCACCCTGACCGTCACGGTCACGGCCATCACCGCATCGAAGAACAACATCTCCAAGGAGTTCGCCACGCAGAAGGCGATCTCGATGCTGGACGAGCTGAAGACCGTCGTGCAGACGGACAACGGCGGCACGCTCAAGACCCTCGACCAGTACGACGACGGGACCGACACCAGCGCGGTCCTGACCACCCAGAACCAGCTCGAGAAGCTGGCCGCGGACCGCCCGCTGCCGGACGACCCGATCAGCGGAAACAGCGCGCTGCCGGGCGGGAAGTGGCTCTATGTGCGCCGCGTCTCCGTGCAGAAGATGCCCGGCCTCTCGAACGACGTGCGCCTGGTGAACGTGAAGGTCTTCAAGAACGAGGACGACCGGCAGCGCCTCGTGGCCGAGGTGGCCAGCGTGATCCGCACCCTGGACAAGGCCATGCCGCCGTCGCAGGTGTACGACGTCTACTGCATCGCCATCGAGAACGTTCCGGGGTGGTGGGTCTACATGTCCAACATCGTCCCGTTCGTGCGCAGCTCGATCACCGACCTCGAGTCGCGCAATCCCGGTCTCGTCTTCCGTCAGCACTGGATCACCGCCCTCTCCTATGGGCGCGACCAGGAATACCGGCCGTTCATCAACAGGATCAACGACTCGACAGCCACCATCGACAACGTCTACTTCTATCCGGGCAAGATGCCCAGCGTCTACTCGAACGACACGGCCACGAAGCTGGGCGACGACTATTACTATCCGGACACCTTCTTCCGCGGGCGCATGTCGACGGACGACCCGGTGGAGCCGGAGATCAACGGCTACGACGGCAATTCCACCACCCTGGGGTTGCCGAATCCGAAGTACAACCCGTGGCCGTACGCGCTGGCGGACCAGTACAACCACGCCATGCGGTACCAGGACGAAGTCGAGCTGTACACGAAGCGGAAGGCGGCGAACCCGAACGAGGAGATGACGCTCCGCCTCCTGCTCGACGACATGTACATGAACCCCGACAACTACACGAACGCCATCGTCGTGAATCTGCACGGCGAGCTGCTGCCGTTCCCGCCCATCCGCAATTACTCCGATGCGGCGAAGGACCCGGAGACGACGCAGAACGTGCGGGTGGTCACGCATCCGGAGCAGTTGCGCTACGACAACGCCCAGGACATCAACCTGCGCGTTTACTCTTATCTGACCACCCCCTCCTCCGGCGACGACTACCTGGGCAAGAGCATCTCGGGCGGCATGCCCATCACCGTGCGGATCAAGGGGCTGAAGGCGTCCTGGAGCCCGGTCGCGGCCGACGTGCAGGCCATCACCGGCAACGCAACCGCCAATTATGCGAAGGGGAACGCCTCGACGACGTCGTCGGCCACGGCGATGTACTACGGCTTCTCGGCCGGCGCCACGGAGACGGTGTTCCATCTCTGGAACTCGCCTCTGAAGCACCCCTGCAGGCGAACGAACTGCACCAACGGCGGTCTCGACCCGACCGACCGGCTCTACAACATGGAGTACATTCCGGCGCCGGTGGAGAACCTGACCGTCGCCGGGCAGGTGCCTTTCTCCGTCGACCTGACCGACACGAGCACGAAGAGGCCCAGGAACACGGCGCGCTGGATCATCCGCATTCCCAAGGACTATCTGCCGACCAATGCCGTGGTCACCGTCGAGACGAGCATCGGGATCGACGCCGGCGGCTACGAGAGCGGCACGATGTGGCCGCCGTTCGATCCCTCCAACGATGACAGCCACTACAAGCCGACGAACATGTCACGGACGTATACATGGATCGGCGACGACGACTGGATCTTCGGCAACACCGCGACGACGCCGCCCAAACAGGCGCACCTGCCGGTCTCGGAGCGCTACCAGATGCTGGGCGACCCGCGCCATCTCCCGTACGCGGACCTCAAGCGGCCGCACGTCAGCAGCCCGACGGTGTTCAAGGACGCCAGCGGCAACAGCATCGAGAGCAAGCTGGGCATGGGCTACAACCGCTACTTCGACGACTTCCACGACGCCGCCGCGCAGGCGTACCCCGACTGGCCGGGCTGGTTCTACAAGACGACCATCGGCACGGTGACGACCACGTTCGGCGTGAAAAACGACGGCACGAGCGGCGACGCGCTGAGCGACGACGGCTGGCTGACCACCGACCCCTGGACGAACCCGGCCGGCTTCCTGGACATCGACATGAACCGGATGTACCAGGTCTTCCGTTCCTCGCTGATCCGGGCCAATGCCATCTACACGAGCATGACCGGCTTCTCGTATTACTACGTCGGCATCGGCAACGAGATCGGCTATGACAATGCGAATGCCTTCAAGTACAGCGTGCCGGTGAACAAGAAGCCGTACAACGGCACGACCACGGGCGACGTCAAAGAGCAGACGATCATCAGCAACATCAACGGTACGACCTGCAGTACGTACGGCATCGACTGCGGCACGAAGTACATCAAGGAGAACGGCGGCAGCGGGTGGTGGGGCCTTCCGTGGCTGGGCGAGCTCTACCCGGACGTCGAATATACGAGCGGCTCGAAGTGGGCCACGAACGGCAACCTCAAGACCGGCTCCGGCGCCAATACGTACGTACGCGACACGCGCAACGACCTTCCCACCGCGTCCGGCGGACGCTATGCGCAGCCCGGCACGTCCCTCATCAACACCATCCGCCGCACGAGCCTGAACGGCTCGACCGCATTCCTCTGGTCGGGTACGAAGGCGGCGACGTTCCTCCACAAGTACGCGGACAGTACGAACGGCACGCTGCAGAACCCCGGCAAGGACGTCCGCGACAATTACAAGTTCCCGCTTCCGGACGACATCCCGAACGCCCGCCCCTTCAGCATCGCCGGCAACATCACCTCCTTCTACGGCACCGGCACCTTTGCCGCCCTGCCGGACGACTTCCTGGAGAACGGCTACCCGATCGCCACGAAGACCAGCGTCCTGAGGCAGTTCTACCTGCACCAGGGGGACAGTATCGAGGGAAGCTCGCTCCTCTCCTGGAAAGACGGGGCCACCAACGAGCCGGCCTTCGTGGTCATCAACGGCCTCTCGCCGCAGGGACAGTCCGGTACGGCGCTCATCGCCAAGTGGGCCTTCCTATCGGTGGTGGAGAGCTACCTGTCGGGCGGCCTGTACACGGACACCAGTAGGTCGCCGAACGACCTCTATCACGTCCGCCAGTTGCCGCGCATCTCCGTGACCAAGCCGGATGACAAAACGAACCTCAACAATCCGTCGAACATCCCCGTCGCCTGGAACGTGGAGTGGAAGCGCTGGGACGGCCTCAAATACACGACCGCCTATCCGGGCCCGAACAATTACACGGGCGAGACAATGACGATCAAGTATGCGCTGCTGTACAGCCGGGACAACGGCAAGAGCTGGCTCTACATCAAGGACGACTCGCCGGCCAGGATCGGCGTGAAGCCGAGCAGTACATACGAGATGACGGCCACGTCGCTCTCGCCGAACTGGGACGTGAGCGACCCCGGCAAGTTCGGCGAAGGCACGTACATCATCCGCGTGGAAGCCTACCGGGAAGGCTTTCCGCAGCACTATGCATTCCACCAGTACCGCTTCTTCCTGCGGAGGTGAATCATGAGGAGCATTCTGCGAGTCCGGCCGCGGCAACGCGGCTTCAGTCTGATGGAGGTGACGGTGGTCCTGGCCATCACGACCGTGGTCCTGCTCATCGTGATGCAGATGCTGGACAATGCCGTCTCCACGAGCCTCTTCGTGGAGAGCCGCAACGACCTGCCGATCATGGGGCAATCGGCGGTCAATGCCATGCAGGCGCGCATCTTCCAGGCCCGGCAGATCTTCGAGGACGACACGCTGGGCCAGGACTACTGGAAGGCGCTCGACTTCACCGGCCTCCCTGCCGTGCAGGCCAACAGCCTGCAGCCGGTGATCAACGAGCCGGGGACGTTCGTCCCGGACACCACGACGCGTTATACGGGCAACTGCCTCCTCGTGGCCCGGCACCTGACGCCGATGGCCATCGATACGACCGGCTCGCCGGCCCAGGTGCTGGCCGACCTCTATGAGTTCAACGCCTTCTATCTGACCCAGAGCACGGCGCGCAACTTCGCCAACCAGGGCTACACGCTCGATCTCTTCCAGGGGACGAGCGGCTCGTACGCCGACTACGACCAGCTCAATGACCTCATCAACGTGGCCAAGCTGACCTCCACGCAGATGAAGGCCATCAACAAGAAGCTCATCGACAACGGCATCACTCTCGCCTGGAACGCCGAGGCCCCGGTGACCTCGGCGTTCTATTCGATCAACCTGGACGGCACGCTCAGCGGCCCGAACGCGACGCAGAAGATCGTGCTGCGGGCAACCAAGAGCAAGAGCCTGCTCACCGGCCTCACCGGCGGCCGCATTTCCGGCCGCATGGCCTATACGGTCGGCTTCCGCAAGCCGGCGGACGGCACGAATTTCCCCGTGCGGGACACGGTGCCGAAGTACGCCAAATTCGACAGCACGAAGAAGGAGTTCCCCTCCGGCCTCGAGTTCCTCATCGTCGGCCCGCAGGGCTCGCGCCGCATCCTGGCCCGCCTGGTGATGGTCTCCCAGTACGGGGTCAACAAGTGGGACTCGCGGGAGATGACGGTCGTCACCTCTGCGCGCTGATCGCGGCCCTCACCCGGCGCTTCGCGCCACCCTCTCCCCGCTCACGCGGGGCGAGGGTCCTCGATGCGGGGCGGCGGGAACTCGACCGTGACGGTCGCTCCGCCGCCTCCGCGCTGGACGAGGCGGATCGAACCGCCGTGCAGCAGCACGACCTTCTTCGCCAGCGCCAGGCCGAGCCCGAACCCGTTCGGCTTCGTGGAGCGGAAGGGGAGGAAGAGGCGCGCCGGGTCCTCCGCCGGATCGAGGCCGGCGCCGTCATCCGAGATGGTGATGGTCGGGAACGGCCGCTCCCGCCCTTCGATCACGATGTGCCCGCCGCGGCCGGTTCCGCCGATCGCCTCCGCGGCGTTGCGCAGCAGGTTCTCGAATGCGCGCCGGAGCAGCAGCGGGTCGCCGTCGATCATCACGCTGCCGCCCGCCAGCCGCACGTCGATGCCCCCCACCTCGGTCAGTTGTCCGGCCAGTTCGGCGGTGAGCGCCGCGACGTCGAGCGGCTGTTTGTTCAGCCCCACCGGCCGGGCGAAGGCCAGCAGCGACTCGACGCTCGCCGCGAGCAGCTTCGCCTCCTGATCGGCGCGGCTGAGGCGCTCTTCCGCTTCGGCGGGCGACGCGGCGCGCCGGGCCAGGCGGAGGTAGCCGACGATGGTGGAGAGCGAGTTGCGGAACTCGTGGGCGATGCCGGCGGACATCTCCCCGAGGTCGGCCAGCGACTGCATCTCGCGGAGCTGATGCTCGAGGCGGCGCATGGGGGTGAGGTCGGTGAAGAGAGCGAGCATGCCGAAGTAGCGCTGCGCCGGATCGAGCAGCGGGACGGTGGTCAGGCCGATGATCGGGCCGTCCTCTTCGGCGATCTCCTGGCGCTGGATGGCGGTGCGCTCGGCGACCGCGGCGACGAGCGTCCGGGCGAACGCGCTGTCGCCGAGAACGTCTTCCAGCGGCTCGCCGGCGACCTGCGGCCGCTCGACGCGCAGCAGCTCGCGCGCGGCGGTGTTCATCTCCACGACCCGTCCCCGCTCGTCGACGGCGATGAATCCGGAGGCGAGGCTGCGCACGAGCGTACCGGAGATCGTGGCCAGCTCGTCGGCGCGCTCCTTCTCCTGATCGTGCAGCCGGCGCAGCTCGCTCTCCCGCCCCTTCATCGTCTTCAGCGATGTCTGGAAGGTCTCGATGAGGTAGCTCGACTCGCTGTGCGGCTCCGGCGCGCCGCCCGCGCCTCGCTCGCGGCGGGCGTAGGCCAGGATGTTCATCAGCAGGAGGACGGTGCCGGTGGCGGCGGAGAAGGACGCGGCGAGGATGACCATCCGCACGACGTACATCGGCTGCTCCAACCGCTCTTCGCGGAAGCCGATGCGCAGGATGCCGTAGGGCGTGACGCGCGCCTCGAGGTCGCAGGCCGAGGTCTCCGGACCGTCAAAGGCCTCGATCCCGATCGCCCGGAGGTCGTATCGCTGCCGGAGCAGGGCCAGCTCCGCCGCGAGCCGCTCGCGCGGCGTGGCGGTCACGGCCACGGCGCAGGCGTCGGCAATGGCGGCGTGCGTGGCGCGCAGGGAGCGGGTGGCGATGAGGTGGAGCATCGGGGCGCCTGTGACCAGGACGATGGCCGAGGCGATGAAGATCGTGAGCGCAATCGCGGCCGCCAGACGCATCGCCGTCAGGATGACACAAGCAGGCCGAAGTACCAGTCGAGCAGCGGCGAGGCGAAGAAGATGACGGCCAGGAACGCCAGCCCGAGGAAGACGCCGAACGGCAGGGCGAAGCGGTAGTCGCGCTTTTGCGTAACGGCCAGCAGCACGCCGGCGATCGCGCCGGTCGTCGAGGCGATGAGCATCACCGGCAGGATGGCGCGGATGCCCGACACGGCGCCGATCATGGCCAGCATCTTCACGTCGCCCAAGCCCATCCCTTCGGTCTTGCGCACGAGCTTGTAGGCCAGTGCGACGGCCAGCAGCACGCCGGCGCCGGCGGCGATGCCGATGGCCGAGTCGATCAGCGAGCGGGAGAGCATCAGGTCGGGATAGCGATTGCCCATGCCGAGCGCCCCGACGCCGAGGCCGATGGCGATGCCGGGGTAGTTGACCACGTCGGGCAGGAGCTGGACGTCGAGGTCGATCCAGATCAGGACGATGGTCATGGAGACGATGGCCGCGAGCGGAAGGAAGTCGATGCTGATGCCGACCCGCAGGTAGATGCCGAGCCAGAACAGGGCGTTGGCCAGCTCGACCAGCGGGTAGCGGACGGCGATGCCCTGCCGGCAGCGGCGGCAGCGTCCGCGGAGGACGAGCCAGGAGAGGACGGGGATGTTGTCGAACCAGCGGATGGGTGCGTTGCAGTGGGGACAGTGGCTGCCGGGGAAGACGATCGACTCCTCGCGCGGCCAGCGGTGGATGACGACGTTGAGGAAGCTGCCGACGATCGCCCCCATGGCGAAGGCATAGAAGCCGAGCAACATCGTCACGCGCCCGGATTGTACCCGGCCACGGGCCGGGGCGCGGGTTGGCCTAGCCCGTCCGGACGCTAGGATTGCCTGTGGGTACGGACATGTTATCTTGCGCTGCCCCACGTGGTGCTCGGGGAGGCGAATGGGGTCTGGTGGCTCCCGCGGTCTTCAAAACCGTTGTTTCGGCGCGGAAGCGTCGAAAGGTTGGTTCGATTCCGACACGCCTCCGCCAGATAGTTGTTAGTTGTTAGTTGTTAGTTGTTGGTCATTGGTAGAAGGTTCTACTAACAACCAATAACCAGCAACCAACAACTACTTCGGCGCGTCCGTCAAAAACCCGACCTTCTGTGCGCCTGCTTCGTGCGCGGCGTCCATCGCCTCCACGGCCTGGTCGAAGCCGATCTGGTCCTCGGCGTTGATGAAGACCACGCGGTCGGCGGGGGGGCGGGAGACCATCTGCGGGGCGAGGGCGTCGCGCAGGGCCTTGGCCGAGGCCATCTTCGAGGTGTTCAGGTAGATCCCGTCGCTCTTGACCGTCACCACGAGCTGGTTCTGTTCGCTGGGAGGAGGGGCGGTCGTCACCTCCACCTTCGGCGGCACCTCGACGTCGAGGCCCATCTGCAGGATGGGGGTGGCCACCATGAAGATGATGAGGAGCACCAGCACCACGTCCACCAGCGGCGTGATGTTGATCTCGGAGCGGACGCCGGGGCCACCGCCGCTGAACGCCATCTACATTCTCCCCTGCGCCATCTGCGAGCCGGCCTGCTGGTTCTGGGTCATGATCGAGACGCCGGTGAACTCCGCGTCGTTGGCCGCCTTCATCACCGTGCGCACCTTCCCGAAGTTGATGCGCTTGTCCGCCTTGAGCATCACCGCCCGGGCCGGGTCCTTGTCGTGCTCGGCCTTCAGGTACGTCCCGAGCTGCCGGTCGGGGATCCAGTCCTGACCGACGAAGACCGTGCCGTCCTGCTTGATGGAGATGATGAGGTCCCCTTCCTTCCCCGGCTTTTTCTCCGAGTGGGCCCCGGTGGGGAGGAGGACGTCGACGCCCGACTGGAGCATCGGTGTGACGACCATGAAGATGATGAGCAGCACGAGGCAGACGTCGACGAGAGGGGTGACGTTGATGTCTCCCTTGACTTCGTCGGGGCTGCCGCCGCCGGCGCCGAATGCCATGACTTACGCCCTCTCGCTCAGGCCCGGGCCCGCGCCCGCGCCTCGTTCTTGATGAAGTAGTCGACGAGCTGCGACGAGGAGTTCGACATCTCCACCTGGAAACGGTCGACCTTGTTCAGGAAGTAGTTGTACAGCCAGACCGCCGGAATGGCGACGAAGAGGCCGAACGCGGTCGTGGCCAGCGCCTCGGCGATACCGGCCGACACCGCGCCGAGGCCGCCCGAGCCGCTGATGGCCATCCCCTGGAAGGCGTGGATGATGCCCACCACGGTGCCGAACAGGCCGATGAACGGCGCGGTGGTGGAGATGGTGGCCAGGTTGCCCAGCCCCTTCTTCATCTCCGCGGTGGTCATCAGCGTCTCCCGCTCCACGGCCCGCTTGGCCGACTCCACGACGTCGAAATCCTCGGGCAACTGCTGCGAGGTCTCGTACTGGAACTCGGTCAGGCCGGCGGAGAGGACGCGCGCCAGGTGGCTGTGCCGGAAGCGCTTGTCCTTGACGTAGCTGATGGCTTCATCGAGCTTGTGCTGCTTGAGGAGCGGCGTCACGCCGCGCGCCACCTGCAACGACTCGCGCTTCGCCTTCTGGAACCGCCACAGCCGCTCGATGGCGATGGTCAGCGACCAGATCGACATGAGCGCCAGCACGATGACCACACCCCTGGCCAGCCAGTTCATCGTCTGCCACATGCCCATCATGCTGAAACTGGTTTGCATTCCTTCCATTTCGAAACTTCTCCTCTCGCTACGATCTCACTGCAGGCGGAAATTGACCGTGAGGTTGTAGATGACCGGAACCGGCGTCCCGTTGAGCGTGCCGGGCTTGAACTTCCACTTCTTCACTGCTTCCATTGCCGCGTTGTCCAGCCCCATCGGCAGCGGCTTGAGGACGCGGACATCGGTCACCTGGCCGTTGCGATCGATGATCGCCTCGATGATGACGATGCCCTCGATCTTGGCCCGTCTTGCAACTTCCGTGTACACCGGGTCGA
>DATEOX010000485.1:0-3750 GCA_035273585.1 Thermoanaerobaculia bacterium | reverse complement strand
CGTAGATCGCGCCGTGGGTGCAGCCGATCCTCGCCGCCAGCGCGCGCATGGAGACGCTCTCGTAGCCCTCGGCCACGAAGGCTTCGCGGGCGGCGTCGAGGATCGACCGGCGCAGCTCTTCGCGGTAGCGCTCACGCGACTTCATGACCATCGGTCAGATTCCTGACCACTGGTCAGAGTCATTGTTAACCGGGAAGCGGCGAGCGGCGTTCATGGCGGCGAAGGGAGGCCTCATGTTCTCACGAATCCGTCTCGTACTCGCGCTCCTTCTCGCCGTCCCCTGCGCGGCGGCCATCCAGCAGCAGGAGCGGGTCATCGCCGGCAGCCCGGCCGACTCGCTCGAAGTGCGTCACCTCGTCCTGCGCGGCACGAACGAGGAGATCGGGCGGGCGCTCGCGGAGATCGCCAGGGAGCGCTACGACGTCCGGCCCGATCCGAGCCGCGACGCGATCCGGCAGCGCGCCCTGCGGCGCTACATCGAGCGCAACGACCCGATCCTCTTCGACCGGATGCGCGGCGTCGCGGCGGCGTTCGGCCATCGCCTCGACGACGACGCGTGGGACCACAGCCAGCTCGGCTTCACCAACCTCCGCGCCGGCTGCTCCATCGTCCACCTCCCGCCGTCGGCCACGACCGCCGGCGCGAGCGTGGTCAGCCGCGACTACGACTTCTCCACCGGCTCGCTCAGCTTCGGCTTCCTGCCGCCCGGCATGCTCCACCCCACCTCCCGCCCCTACCTCGTCGAGCTCCATCCCGAGCGCGGCTACGCCTCGCTGGCCATGGTCGCGTACGACCTGCTCAGCGGCGTGCTGGACGGCATCAACTCCGAGGGGCTCGTCGTGACCATGGCCATGGACGACGAGCTCTTCTCGAGCCACAAGATCGAGCCGACCCTCGGCCCCGCCCCCGGCCTCGGCGTGCTGCAGACGTTGCGGCTGATCCTCGACACCTGCGCGAACGTCGACGAGGCGAAGGAGGCGCTGCTGGCCACGAAGCAGTACTACGAGTTCGTGCCGGTGCACTTTCTGATCGCCGACCGCTTCGGCAAGTCCTTCGTCTGGGAGTACGGGGACGGCCACAACAAGGAGTTCATCATCGAGAGCCCGGGCCGCCCGCTGGTGATGACGAACTTCACCATGAACAAGCACATGAGCGAGAGCGAGCCGCCGACCGCGGAGCAGGCGCGCTCGGTCTGCAAGCGCTACGCGTTCCTGGCCGAGCGGCTCGCATCCGGGCCGGTCTCCGAGGAGTTGCTGCGGGAGACGCATCGAAAGGTGGACGCGCAGGCGCCGCCCGCTCCGGATGCGAAGCGGCCGCCGATCCGGACGTTCTGGCATGCGCTGTACTACCCGGAGCAGCGGCGGGTGAAGTACAGCTTCTTTCTACGCGACGACGCATCGGGGCGGCCGGTGCGGTCGGAGTATGTCGAGTTTCGGTTGGAGGGCGGAGGGCGGCCGGACGGAGGGCCGGCCGTACATGCAGCGGCGCCGGCGCCGGCTGGAAAGCCGGCAGCACACTTGGGGGACGCCACATTGAAGAAGGATGGCGACAAGGTGGTCGCCATCAGCTTCGAGAAGGCGGCGGATCCGATGGCGCTGCTGCCGCTATTGCGCGACCTGCCCGATCTGCGCACGGTGCAGCTCGCCGGGACGAATGTCGGCGACGAGGCGCTGGCGCAGCTCGCCGGGCTCACGCGGCTGGAGCAACTGGGTTTGAAAGGGACGCGGGTGACGGACGCGGGGCTGGTGCACGTCGGCAGGCTGACGAACCTCATCAACCTCAATCTCAGCGACACGCAAGTGACGGACGCGGGGCTGGCGCAGCTCGGCAAGCTCTCGCGGCTGGAGACGATCTCGCTGGCGAACGACGCGATCACGGACGCCGGGCTGGCGCACATCGCGAAGCTGACGAACGTCGCGGGGCTGGTGCTCACCGGAACGAAGGTCACCGATGCGGGGCTCGAACAGCTCAAGCCGCTCGGGAGGATGACGAAGCTGAACGTGAGCAAGACGGCGGTGACGGAGGCAGGGGTGGCCGCGGCGAAGAAGTTCCTGCCGTTCTGGGCCTCAGTCCAGCGTTAGCGGCAGCCGCCGCACGCGCCGGCCGGTGAGAGCGAAGAGCGCATTCGCCACGGCCGGCGCGATGCAGGGCACGGGCGCCTCGCCGGCCCCCTCCGGGTCGCGCTCGCTGGAGATGATGTGCACCTCGACGCGCGGCATCTGCTCCATGGTCAGGATCGGATAGTCGTGGAAGTTGCTCTGCTCGACGGCGCCGTCTTTGATCGTGATGGCCGAGCGCAGCGCGGAGAGGCCGAAGGCGATGCCTCCCTCGACTTGCGCGCGCAGACCGTCGGGATGGACGACCAGGCCGCAGTCGATGGCGCAGACGACGCGGTCGACCTTCAGCTCGCCGTCCTTCATCGACACCTCGGCGATCTGCGCGACGGCGGGCCCTTCGCCGTCGAGCACGGCCACGCCGCGGGCGCGGCCGGGCGTGCCCCAGCCGGCCTGCTGCGCCGCGACGTCGAGCGCACGGCGCGCACGAGGGCCGATGAGCGCGCGGCGGAACGCGACAGGATCGGCGCCGGCGGCGTGCGCCAGCTCGTCGACGAACGACTGCACGGCGAACGTGCAGGACGACGCGCTGACCGAGCGCCACACGCCGAGGGGGAGGAGCGTGTCGAGACGCCGGAACTCGGTGAGCACGTTCGGAATCGACTGCGGGATCTCGCCCGATTCCTCCAGCGCGTAGGCCTCTTTCCAATCGCCGCGGATGAAGGACGAGACGGAGGCGCCTTCGATGGTCTGATGCCAGGCCGTGACGTGGCCGCGCGCGTCGAGCCCCGCCCGGAGGCGATGCGATTGCGCGGGACGGTAGAGGTCGTGGCGGAGGTCGTCCTCGCGGGTCATCGTCAGCTTGATCGGCGCGCCGACGGCCTTGGAGAGGAACGCGGCCTCGAGGACGTAATCGTTGTAGACCTTCCGCCCGAAGCCGCCGCCGAGGGCTGTGACGTGGACCTGGACGTCCTTGTAGTGGAGGTAGGTGGCGAGCGCGGTGGCCACGCGCTCGGGCGTCTGCGTCGGCGCCCAGACCTCGCAGCGGTCAGCGCGCGCGTCGACGACGCAGGACGGCGGCTCCATCGTGGCGTGGGCGACGAAGGGGAGCTCGTACTCGGCCTCGACGATCCGCGCGGCGCGGGCGAAGGCTTGCTGCACGTCGCCTCCGCGTCTGGTAATGATGGGCCCCTCACCCGGCCTTCGGCCACCCTCTCCCCGCGTGGCGGGGAGAGGGGCTGGGCGTGAGGGGCTTTCGAGCTCGACCACCAATGCATCGCGCGCCTTGAATGCCATCCAGGTCGAGTCGGCCACCACCCCCACCCCCTCCCAGAACTGGCGCGCCTCGCGGTGGGCCGGGATGCGGACGATGGCGCGGACACCGGGCATGGCGCGGGCGGCGCGGTCGTCGATGCGCACGATGCGCGCGCCGGGGAGGGGGGCGCGGCGGACGGAGGCGTGGAGCATGCCCTGGCGCACCACATCGATGCCGTACACGGTGCGGCCGGTGACGATCTCGGCAATGTCGGGCCGCGGCAGGGAGCGGCCGATGATGCGGAAGTCGCGCGGCTCCTTGAGGCGCACGTTGCGCGGCACGGGCATCGTGGCCGCGGCGGTGGCGAGCTCGCCGAAGGTCGCCTCGCGGCGGCCGGCGGTCACGACGCCGTTGCGCGCCGTGCAGGCGGACGGTGCCACG
>DATEOX010000484.1:0-3383 GCA_035273585.1 Thermoanaerobaculia bacterium | reverse complement strand
GGCGGCGGCTGGTCCTCTACGCGCTGCTCGCAGTGGCCATCAACCAGACGCTGTTCCTCGGCGGGCTGTCGCTGACCAGCGCGCACATCGCGGCCATCGTCATCGGCACCATCCCGGTCTTCACCCTCGCCGCGGCGATCGCCGTCGGACGCGAGCAGGCAACCGCGACGAAGATCGGCGGCATCGCCCTCGCCGCGGCCGGCGCGCTGCTCGTGGTCGGCGTGGAAGGCATCGAGGGCTCTGCCCGGACGTTCGCCGGCACTCTGATGCTCCTCGGCAATTCACTGTCGTACGCGCTCTATCTCGTGCTGTCGAAGCCGATGATGGCCCGCGTCTCGGCGCGCCGCGCGCTGGCCCACATGTTTGCCTGGGCCACGCTGCTGCTGATTCCCGTCGCAATCGTGCCGCTGATGCGCGAGCCGTGGGCGGCCATCCCGCCCCGCGCCTGGCTCGGGCTGGCGTTCGTCATCGCCCTGCCGACGGTGGGCGCCTATCTGCTCAACGCCTGGGCCCTGGCCCACGCCGACAGCTCGCTCGTCGCCGCCTACACGTACCTGCAGCCGGTGCTCACCACCGTCCTGGCTGCGATGTTCCTCGGCGAGCGGATCGGCATCGCCGCGGTGGCGGCCGCGGCGATGATCTTCACCGGCGTGTGGCTGGCGTCCCGCCGCACCGTGTCATCCTGAGCCGCGCAGACGGCGAAGGATCTCCCCGCACTTGCGAGGAGATCCTTCGCTTCGCTCAGGATGACACGTCATGGCGTCGTGTTGACCTGCTGCAACTGTTGGTTCGACTGCACCGCCATCGGGTCGCTCGCGGCCGGCTGCGGCCCGAGCCAGCGCGCGACGGTGTTGCGCGAGGTGATGTTCCCCTTCGACTCCACGCCGCCGTCGATGGCCTTCTGCGCCTGATACGACAGCACCCAGCCGAGGGGCATCGAGACCTCGCGCTGCACGAGGCGGAACTCGATCACGCCGTCCGGCACGCCGCTGAACTGCGAGGTCGTACGCACGTCGCCCACAGCCTGCCGCCCGCGCGCGCCGCGCGTGGCGAGCAGCGCCCGCAGCGGCGAGAGCACCTCGTTGGCCCACCGCTCGGCAGCCTGCGGATCGGCCGGCTGCGTCACCGGCTGCGCGTCGTGGAAGTCGTCGAAGCGGCAGTCGGGCGGCAGCTTCTTCAGCGTCGGGCTGCAGTTCTCGTAATCGATGAGGATCACGACCGGCTCCAGACGCGGGTCCGTCCGCTGCCGTTGCACGACGAGCTGCACGAGCTCGGCCGCGGTCACCGCGCCGGAGTTCTCGAAGTAGCCACCGTCGACGACGTGCCCGAGAGTGCCGAGGCGGCCCGCGGGCGAGACGTACGTGAAGCGCGCGCTCATCCCCGCCGCCGCGCTGAGCGGGATGTCGCTCTTCAGCAGGTCGAAGCCGTCGAAGGCATCGCGAAAGACGATGTTGTTCCGGATCTGGCAATTGCTGGTGATGATCCGGTCGCCGGTCTCCACCATCGTGCCGTTGATGAACACCGACGGCAGCTCGGGATGCTTCGCGTAGAGGCCGAGCAGGCCGCCGGCGAACGTCGGCTTGTCGTAGCCCGCCTCCCACGCCTCTTCCAGCGCGCGCTCGCGGTCGGGGAAGCCGACGGGGAGGAATCGCTGGACGAAGTCGGACTGGGCCATCGCGGCGAGCGTCGGCGTCAGAAAGTCGGCGCCGAGAGCCTTCGACCCCGCGACGTGCAGGTCGCCGCGACCGTCGGAGAGGAGCGCGGTGAACGTCAGCGTGCCGAGGGAGCCGCCGGAGACGCCGCTGATGGCGAACAGATTCCGCCGGAATTGCGGGACGGTGTCCTGCAGCGAGTCGAGCACCGCCGCCGTCCAGTACGCGGCGCGGATGCCGCCTCCTTCCGTGGCCACGATGAAGACCGGCACCTTGCCGGTGACCGTCGGCGGCGCCACGGTCCGCACCCACTCGTCGAACTTCTGCTCGACGGTCGGCCGCGCCGGCAGCGATCCCGGCACGCTGCGCACGATGTGGTTGCGATCGGCCAGCGGGCTGACCAGAAACGCCTCGATGATCAGGAAGGTCAGGATCGGCACCCGCATGCGGATGCCCCAATAGACGATGAGGCTCCCGAACGGCACCCACAGCGCGAGCGTGAGCAGCACGACGGCGCCGGCGCCGAAACCCATCAGGCGCGTCGGGCTCACCGTCGAGAAGATGAAGAAGATGACGTCCAGGATGAGGAAGAGGATGAAGATCACGCGCGTGCTCGGGGCCAACTGCCCGGGCGCGCGATGCTCGATCGAGCCATCGTTCTTCTTGTCCAGCCAGCGGCGGCGGAGCACGACCAGAACGAGGAACAAAACGAACGAGGCGGCGATCAGGATGAGGATGGTGGGGATGACGGTGTTGACGCCGCTGCCGTACGTCCGCCGCACGCGGAAGAAGGCGATGAACATCGCCACGAACAGCAGCGCCCCGAGAATGCGCGGCAGCCAGAGGCCCCAGGCGCGGAGCTCCGGGTCTTCCTCCGGGCTCGGCGGGCGGCCGAAGTAGCGGTCGTCCTCGCCGCGCGGCGGCTCGAGCTGCAGCATCTGCCGCGCCCAGAACCAGATCTGGTACGCGAGCAGGTTCATGAGCAGCAGGAAGACGGCGATGGCTCCCCAATGCGCGGAGCGCGTCGCCGGATCGACCTCGCCCAGGCGGCGGAGGATGTCCTGCCCCTGGTCCGCGATGATGAAGGCGAACGAGGCCACCGCCAGCGCCAGGATGCTGAAGCGGATGGGCAACAGGTAGAGGTAGAGGAGTTTCAGGCGCCGCCAGAAGCGTGAGAGCCAGCTCATGACAAGGAGGGGCGGGCGGCGGGCTGATCCCTACCCGGCGGCGCGGATGTCATCCTGAGCCGCGAAGACGGCGAAGGATCCGTACCTTCAGGCGCGGCGCAAGATCGGTACGGATCCTTCGCAGTCTTCGCTGCTCAGGATGACACGGCGCCCGTTCCTTCGATTTGACGAACGATCGTCCGTCCGCACAATGCGCTGCATGCATCGTCAGGTCGTCGAGATCCAGCGGCACTACCCGCAGGTGTACCTCGCCTGCCACGTCGATCACGTCCGGGCGACGTCCACCGCGTGGCAGCTCTCTTCGAAGGACGCCTCGATCCTCGCGCACCTCGACCGCGACGTGCCGATGAGTCCGCGCCAGCTCGCGGCGCACCTCGGCGTGGTCGCCTCCACCCTCTCCGCCGCCCTCCTCCGCCTGGCGCGCCTGGGCTACCTCACGAGCACGCCGCGCGCGGACGACCGGCGCCAGCGCGAGCTGCGCCTCACCGACCGCGGCGCCGAGGCGATGGCGTCGACCTCCGTGCTCGACGCGGCGCGCGTGGAG
>DATEOX010000483.1:0-12750 GCA_035273585.1 Thermoanaerobaculia bacterium | reverse complement strand
CGCCGATCATCTTCTTCATGTCCGCCACGAGGTTCGGGCCGTTCGTGAGCGTGCCCTTGCGGTTTGTGGCGCCGATCGTCTTTGCATCCTCGGCAAAGGACGAGTGTCCGATGAACTCCACGCCCGGAAACGCCTCGGCGTAGACCTGGTTGCCGATCATGTGGTCGTCGTGCCAGTGGGTGTTGACGATGTAGCGCACCGGCTTCGAGGTCAGCTTGCGCAGCGCGGCGAGCGTCGCGCGGGCAGAATCGGGAGTGATGTTCGTATCGACGACCACCACGTCGGCGTCGTTGATGATGAAGACGCTGTTGGCGTCGAACATCAGCCCCGGCGGCTTGGTCCTGATGGCGGCGTAGACGCCCTCCGCGACCTTCTGCACTTCGAATTCCGCGGCCCGCGCGCTGGCGGCGAGCATCAGGACGACGACGATCAGTTTTCGCATGCCCGCGATCGTACGCGGGGCCACCGTTACCGTGCTGTGGCGATCCGGTAGAGAAAGTACGTCTCGTCCTTCTTGGCCCACACCGGCGTGCCGTTCATATACACGAGTTCGAGGCCGAGGCGTTGCGGATCGGCCAGCGGCCCGGCGGTGAGGATCAGGAGGTGGTCGTCGTGAGGAAAGCGCCGCAGCGCCTGGGCGGCCGCGACGTCGTTCGGCACGTCGGTGGCCGTGAGCTGCCGCGCATCCCACTCCATGTAGGTGCCGAAGCGCTGGAGGGGCGGATACCAGAAGCGCGTCGTCCGCGGCAGATAGGCCAGCACGGCCTCGGCCATGGGCGGGGGGTGGGCGGCGATCGTCTGGTTGCCGTCCAGATGCCTGGCCATCTCTTTGGAGCCGGAGAAGCTCTGGGTGATCTCCTTTTGCCACGTGCTCACGGCGACCGCCGTGGACAGGATCAGGCTGCAGTAGAGGATCACCTCCACGGCGCGCATCGTTTGCGGTCTGCCGATCCAGAGCGCGAACAGGACGGTCATCAGCAGCAGCCCGAAATGGCGCAGGTCGCCGATATAGACGAAGGTGTAGATGAAGAAGAGCGCCGCCCACGACCAGGCGAGGATCAGCAGCGCCTTGATGTCTTTTCTCAGCGCCCACGCGGCGGCGATGAACGCTGCCATGCCGACGAGGAACATCCTGCGCACGCCGATGGTCGGCATGAACGCGCCGGCCATCGCCTGCAACGGCCCTTTCCAGCGCACGATGCCGAATGGGTCGACGGTCGCCTCGCCGCGGGCCATCACGATCGGCAATGCCGCGACCAACGCGCCGATCATCATGATGGTTATCGGCTTCCATCTCCGCGTCTCCCAGGCCACGACCGCTGCGATGCCGATGCCGATCAGCAGCGCGTGCACGGTGGTGTTCATGAAGAGGGCGAGGAGCAGGGGGAGCTCCGGTTTTCGATATCGCTGCGCCATCAGGAAGAGGAGCAGGATCATCAGCGCGTAGCTCCGCGCCACGGCCAGGTACTCGAAGCCCAAAAAGTACGAGAAGACGATCAGTAACTTGAGCGGCATGCGGAACGGCGCGTCGCGCAGGAGGACGGCCACCGCGGCGATGGCGATCAGCGCGTGAAGGACGAACTGCGCGAGGTACGGCAGGCCGGCGCGCGCGAAGGGGACGAGCAGCGCGTACCAGAGCATCGGCGTCCCGGCGCGCCCGAGGATGGTGGGGATGTGCGCGAGCGGCGCGTCGCGGACCATGAGCCAACTGTCGGCCTCGTCCCGCCACCCCTCGTGCGTAGCGACGAGCACCGCCGCGAGTGCGACGTACACTCCCAGAGTCAGCTTCTGCCGCATGCGTGGCGGGCACGATGCCACAATACGCGCCGTGATCTCCACACCGCTCCTGGCCGACGCCGCATTGCGCCTGGGCGCGTTCCTCCGCCTCGCCCCACCCGCTGACGCCGTGCATGACGCGGACAACGCCGGCGGCGTCGATGATGGCTGCATCGGCGACCTGATCACTCTCGAGGCGCGAGCCCACGACCCGGCCGGCATCGTCATTTGGGGCGCCCCATCGCGACAGCGCCGAGCTGCGCGAGAACAACCTGCCGGTGTTCAGCTACGGCACCTGCCCCGCGGGCCCTCTGCGCGTCGCCCCCCGGCCTGCCGACGCCCTCACCACCGCCCCCTTCGGCGAGGTACCGGTGACCCGCGACCACACGGTGCCCGCCGACGACGACGGTGCCGTGTTCCTCCTGACCTCCGAGGTATCGTCCGTTCTGTCGCTCGCCGAGGAGATCTACAACCGCGAGCGCGCCCAGGCCGACGCCGTCCGGGCGGGGCGTCCTGCTGTCGGAGCAGTTCGGCCTCGCCGACTACCTCGCCGCCCGCGCCGCCGACCCGACGCTGACCCTCCGCGCCCACCTCCGCACCCTCCAGGCCGAGATCGAGGAGTAGCCGGGAATTCCTCCCCCACCCCGACGTTAACCGCCCTTGACCGCGGAAGTTACCTCACGGTATCTTCCCGTCCCCCACCCTGCTGGCGCATTCGTCTAGGGGTCCAGGACGCCGCCCTCTCACGGCGGTAACACGGGTTCGAATCCCGTATGCGCTACCAATTCAATCCAAACAACTTACGGTCAATCTTGGCGATGCTGAAAAAGCCGCTCGCGTTGCCCACGCGTTGCCCGCAGTCAAGAATTACGGCGTCTTGACGTTCGCCGGCAGGCCGTCCCCATCCGCCATGCTCCCGATCGTCTTCATGGCGTCGGACAGGTGCGCAGGCGAGAGATGCGAGTAGCGAATCGTCATCCGGATGTCCGCGTGACCGAGCAACTCCTGAATCGTGCGGAGCGGCTGTCCCGAGATCGCCAGCCAGGACGCGAACGTGTGCCGCAGGCTGTGCGGCGTCAGTTCGGGTCGGATGCCGGACAGCTTCCTCGCCACTGCAAAGGCCCGCTGCACCTCGATCGCGGGGAACGGCCGACCATCAGGCCGAGTGAACACCGGAGCGGCTCCTACGCTCCGCGGAAGCGTCAGCAGGAGGGCGCGCAGGTCGCCTTCGATCGGAAGCACCTTCTGCTTCCGCGTCTTCTGCTGCACGATGCTAATGAGGTTTCGCTTCAGGTCCACATCCGACCAGCGCAGCCCGAGCACCTCGTTCAGCCGACATCCGGTGAGCAGAAGCGCTTTGAACACGGGGACCGTGTGCTGGAGCCGCCGCAAGTAATCAGCTGTCGCGTCCGAATCCGGACTCCGGCCGGCGCCGTACCGCCGCTCCCCTTGCCCGCCGTCTTTCATCGGGCCGAGGCGCCGAACACCCGCGATGTGCGCTCGCCACGCCGCGGGATCATCAAATGCCGCGATGAATCGCCGCCACTCCTCCGGATCGAAATAGATCAGCTTCCCGTCCGCGACTTTGAAGCCGGCGACCGAGCCGCGACGAATCGGATTCCTCTCGATCAGTTCCATCCTCTCGCCCCAATTCAGGATCGCTTTCAGGACGTTCCACTCGCGGTTGACGGTCGCGCGATTCGCGCCGGCATCGATCCGCAAGTTCATGTATCGCTCGACGTGGAAAGGACGGATGGCGGAGACAAGCATCGAGGCGAAGACAGGCGTCAGATGGTTCGTGATGATCGTCGTCGCTCGCTCCAGACTCTTCGGCGCCATCTTCCTACCTGCCGAATCGAGGTACGACGCCGCGAGCGTGTCAAACGTCAGGGCGTGCAACGCACGCCCCTTCCGCGCAGCGGCGTGCGCGGTGCGCTGCCGGTAGAGCTTCAGGGCTTCATCACGGGATACGTAGCCGAGGTTCTCTTGCCGGTAGGAGCTACTCTTCGTGCCGTCTTCGTAGTAACGGATGACGTAGCGACCATCTCTCGTCCGACGAATGCTCATGGCTTCCTCCTTTGGCTGCCTGAAGTCTTCCCACGGTCGCCACCCTGATTCCGTTGTACGCTGGACGTGCGACCTGGCACATCGGGACCGCTAAGTCGCGTGATTTGCAGCCGCAGACCGAGCGCCGCGCAAACTTTCTCGATTGACTCGATTCGGAGAGAACCTCCGGCAGCGAAACGGGAGAGCGCGCCCTCATCAACTCCACTACGCTTGGATATCTCGTACCGGGAAAGCGGGGACCGCTCGACCGCTGCGCGCAACACGTCGATCACGCTGCGTGCTTTCATGAGTTAATTTTATGACATTACTTGAGCATCGTCAAGTACATCGCTGCGGCAGATATCTGTCACACGGTCGGTCGGTGTGCGGCGCGCTATAAGCGACATAAGCGAGAAAAGCGAGAAAAGCAGGAAGCGGAGAAGCCGAACGCATCGTTCCTGCGCATCACACCTCGACACCATCGTCAGATAGAAAAAACCATCTCTCCACCGGCCTACCTCGCGTTTGATCTACCTGTTTCCGGCAGACCGAAGAACTTTCAAGAATTGCCAGCGCGGTCGCGATCTGCGCTCTGCTTCGATGCCGGCCGAGATAATCAGTAATTTGAGTTCTGGTCATGCCGGCAGGTGTGCGGCGAAGCTCGGCGAGGATTTGATCCGCCACCGGATCGCCGAGTGCAGAGCCGAACACGTACCGCGCCGACGCTTCGCAGTACTCCCACACTGCAACGGCCGCCTTTAGATGCTCGACTCGAATGTCGTCGCTACCATCCAGCAGAGCATAGAGAAGTGCCAACCGCACTACCTGCGGTTCGGCCCGCGACGTAACAGCGCCGACGAGACCGGAAGAGGTGCGCGCCAGACGCGCGTAGACACGCTCCCACTCGATGGCCGCTCGCGAACTCCACTCAATGCGGCGCTCCCCACGATGGCGTGTCAGCTTTACCAATAGCGCCTGAAGCCGGAGCCGAAGCGGCTGCATGATGGAATCCGGCACTTCGCCGCCATGCGGAAGGAGACGCGCGCGGGAAGCAATGCACCAAAGGAAGCGGTTCGCGAATCCGTTCCAAAGCTCGGTTAGTTCGATGCGGTGCATCAGTTCGTCGGCAGTAATGTGGCCTATCACGCAGATGTGTTCGCCGGACGCGGATATCGGTGCGTTCCTCGTCATGATGCGGAGATCGCTTCCATCCCAAGCGTCACGGAGTGTCGCCGACAACGTGTTGCCGTTTCGCTCCATCACTTGCAGGACGGAGCCGAACTCTGTTTGGACGACTAGTAGTCGTTTATCCGGTTCGGTCTCCCCCACCTGCGCGATGATTCCTTCGCCGCTTGAAAGGCCGTTCATAAGGCGTTCTTTCGGCCAGATCGAGAGCGACTCGAAAACGGCGCGGATGCGATTCCAGGCGGTGCCTTTTCGTGCCCTCGCCGTCTCTCCGACCACGATCACGAACAGATTCGGGAAGTGACGCGCGCCATCAGCTAGGACGAATGCGCGGCGTCCGGCGACGAAGCCGAATGCGACCAGAAAGTGAATCAGGAGAGCATTCGCATCGGCTTCGGTGTGAGGTTCAATCGCCGTGACGAATTCGCCGACGAGTCCATGGAACGCCTCCCTCCGGAGCCGTGCCGGACGGTGCGTCCTGCGAACACCAGCAGGCGAGGCTCTACGCTTTGCCATGGGGAACTCGGTTGGACGCCGGACGATATCCTTCGTCGATGATCCGGTCCGCCTCCTCCGATGGAATCCGTACTAGCCGGCCCATCTTCACGGTAGCGAGGCGCTTTTCAACAATCCAACGGCGAACGCATGCAACCGTCACCTTAAGGCGTGCGGCGAACTCTGGAACAGTCAACAGATCGCTCATGATCTTTCCTCAGACAGCAAGATGCTGCGAGGAAGGGTGAGCTGAAAAGATGGAGAAATATCAGGAGGGATTCTCTCCATGGAGAAAATCCTCGGCCCATTTTCTCCATGTTGACAGCCAGGCGAGAAACTGCTCCAGCTCACGCACCTGATGCCGTAGCCGGTCGGCGCAACGCGCCGAGTGCTCTTCCTCGTCGCAACTACAGAACTTGTTCGCTAGCCGCGTCCAAGATAGTCGCTTCAGCCGACGCTCGTTGAGCGCATTCAAAGCCGTCACACGCTTTGAGATCGGACGTCCTTTGAGCGGCTTTTGCGCTTCCGACATCATGAAGTTCACTTGCCGCTCGTTCACGAGTCCTAAGCGTAGGTATTCCGCCGAGATTTTCAGAATATCTGTTGGGGACGCGCGGGATCGTTGGTCGCTAAGCCAGGTCATGATCTCGGAAATGACTTCGCCACCTCTAGCCCCGATATCGACGGAAGTAGTAATCGGAAATCGCCGAATCGCACTGAATATCGCACCGATAGTCACGTACATTGCGCCTATCAACTCGCCCGTGACAGGAGCCTGTGCGCAGAGGTTAACGAACCCGTCGTGGCGGAGTGCGTGTTCGACCATCGCCAACGGCGACGCGGAAAGTGGGAGACCGCTCTGACCCTGAGCGTGAGGCGCCAACGTCACCGGGAGAGCCTGCCGAACATTCTCAGAGGTGATCCGCTCTGTCTCCGCTGACTTTATTCGCTTTTCTCGCTTCTTACGCATCATGTCATTCAGCTGCCATCGGTGACGCGTCGCCGCACGCGTGCAACGTGAGCGAGCAGCTGTGCTTCGGACATGCTTTCTAACTTCTTCTGCAAGCGCCGGCCGCGCTGCCGTCGCGCCGAGGCGGTTTTGCTGGGCGGGTGAATGAACCGATACACGGCGAGGTAGTCAGGATTCTTCAGATACTGCGACCAGTAGACGAGCTTCCAGCAAAGACGACATGCGAACTGATCGCTACGGTTCGGCGCGTAGAGCTTCGCGCATCGGCCCTCGCACTTCGGGCAGACGAACCATCGCCGCGCGCCGCCATAGAACGGCCGCGTCGTCACGGTCCACAGCGTCACGTTGATCGGCGCGCCGTCGCGCCAGGTGACGGTGAGGTCGTGCCGCTGTCGGTCGTTTCGCGCGGGACCGCTTCGGAAAACCTCGCGAAGGATGCGCCGGATGTTCTCCGGAAGCAGCGGCTCAGCCGGCAAAGGTGGTAGCGAGCGCACGTCGATCGCGGCGCAGTCGTTCGCCTGCAACCGGTTAGAGGATCGAGGTCTGCCGCGCTTGCCCACAGCTGTACTGTACGCTTGATTTTTCGAAATCAATAGGCCGTCGAAAGGGTTGTTGCCGGCGACTGTCCAGCCCGCGTTCGCGTGTTCTGGCGCTCGACGCTCGCGCCTCTCGACGGGTTCGACCCGTTGCCGCGTTGTCGATCCGAGAGTTCAGCCTGACGCATGGATGTTCCTTGGCCGGCGCCCGAGCCGCCTAGCACCGCGCAAGGAAGGCCTGTGCTGGCGCGTGAAGCCGACCGGGCCGCCTGTGGTGAGGACATTAGTTCGTACCGATCAACGTGCCAACGCTCCACGCACTTGACGCTTTGGTCGTGTACGTGAAGTTCTGCGACAAAGGCGCGGCATCTCTTTTTCGGTGGTCGAAGGCCTCCTAGTACCAGAACGGTGGACGTACGGGACTACGGGATGAAAAGGTGCGTTTCCTTACCGTGTCCTCCCCAGGCCGCTTTCATAGCGCTCCCTCCGTTGAGGCATTCAGGTTCGCGAATGCCGGAGCGACGAGTGTGGATCGGCGCCGCCACGCCAGTCACGGCCTGACGTTCGAAGAACCGAGTCGCGGTTGTAACCGCCGGGGCGCTGTCACATTGGCGACTTAATAGTAGCTCGGGTGCCGGGCCGAAGCCGGGCCGCACCAGCTTCAGCTTGAAGGTAGCACGCCAGAACATCTCGACAACTATTGTGAGTTGCGCCGCGTGTTCTCAATCATTTCGCGGAGTTGATCGGCCGGGGTGCCCGCGATTTCATTGAGGACAAGCCAAACCGCACGTTCGACTGGAATACGGCGATTACGATAGTCGGCGTAAAACTTTGTTAGACCATCGCGTATTTGAACGCTCGATACATCTTCTAAATAGCGACGGACGTAGTCGTCATGCGATATTCGAGCTTTCTTGATACAAGGGTCGCTTGGGTCCGTCTCGTAGGTTTCCCACCACGACAAATTGCCACCCACATTGATGCCGTCGAGCAGTCCCAGAGCGAATGCGATCTGATGTAGCCGGTCGAGCGTACGCCACCAATTACCATCTCGGCGCGGCGGTGGCTGCGCCACCGCTGCTAGGGCAGTGAGCAGCAGGATAGCCGCGCCAAATCGCCAGGCTCTGGCCGAATTGCTCATCTGGGTCCTCCTGATAGGTCGTATTTGTCGCAATAAAAGAGGTTCCGAGGGGGAGCCCTGGATCGCAAGTATATAGGGGGCTGCAAAACAGACAAAGTGGCGCGCCGCGAGCAGGCCGCGCTGCGAGTCGCCGAAAAGTACTTAGCGGGGGTGCGAATGGCGCTCTTGTTCAAGCTCGGTCGCAATACACTTCTGTCCGGGCGCGTTGAGGAACTCGCAACAAAGATCATCACCGGAAGCCCGGGCCGTAGGTTACCATTGGGCGGATGGTCCATATCCCAAGAGTGGGTCCGAGCAAGAAATGAATCAATGAGCACATCGCAATTAGCGCACGCCGCCTCTGCTTTCATCTGCTCCCTCTCGCCGGGAACTCCATTGAGTGACGAAGCTCATAAGGAAGGGAATCCATGTTGCGAGTAACCGCGGCATTCACAACGCTACTCGTTCTGCTCTCGCCGCCCGCCGTTGCGCAAGCCACCGCACGGCAGGGCGAACCATCTCAAGACATCAGCGACAGGCAAGAGTTTCAATCCCCTATGGTGATCGAGCTGCCACTGCACGTGACGGACCCGGAGACCTGGGGAGCAGGGTGGGTTCGCGCTGAGGATCACGTTGACCGATTCATCTGTGACGGCGTCTACCTGAAGGATTTCGTCGTTTCGGCTGACCGGAGGCGCGGCGCTAAGCTGCGATTGCGTTATCGCTTGGTCCTCGCGAACGCACGCGGCGGAATTGACAAGCTGGTCGACGTCAAGTTGGAATTGTTTCGGGGGGCTGAAGTCCTTCAGGGTCTCGTGCTCAAAGATGTCGACGTTGAGGAAGGCCGAGTCGTCACGAAGGACATGGAGGGAGAGTTTTCGCAGGCCACCATCACGGCTGAGCCACGCCTCCAAATTCGAATCACACTCAAGGTGACCGTGAACGATTGATCGCTTTACAGTGGCGGCGTTACTGGGGAGCCCGCAGCCCGACCGTTCCCCGAAGTCAAAATAGCGATCATCAGTTGCGGCTCCGCTCACGATTCAGAATCGTGCTCGCCACGCGAACGAACGCCGCGGCGATCTGCTCCTTCGTTGCTTCAAAAACGTCGTGACAGATGGCGTCCTCGATGTCGAGATAGCGGCCTTCCGCCTCGCGATCATCGTTATCAGGCCACGTCATGATTCCCGTGGCCGTGCAGGCGTCCGTGATGTCGCCTTCGTACCACCCTCGCGCGAAAGCAGCGCCGTGCTCCATCGTCACAAGTCTCACCGTTTGGATCTTCGGCACGTCGATCCGGTCGTCCTGGGCATCCTCGCCTCCGCCACCTTCGGCGTCGGCCGGCGACGACTCCCTATCCAATTCGGGGAGTCCGTACTCGCCGAGGTGTTCCTTCGGCTCGTGACGAGCAACGCATCCCCGGCAGACTTCTCGCACCGCCTCAGTCGTTGCGATGTCACAGTACCGGCAGCGGAGCGCAATCTGGCTTGGTAACCGTAGAAAGTAAGGATATCGGAGCGCTTGCTGGAAGCCATCGATCTCCACCTCGATGGAGGGAACATCAAGAGAGTTCGCGAACTCATGCAGGACACGCTCGATGATGTCGCTCGCGTTGCGCGGTACGTGATGGACGGCTGACTCTTGCCGCGCGAGGTGGTCAAGCAGGCGGATTAGGTACTTGGGGAGTGAGACCTGGATGAGACGATGCTGGTTAAGGTCCGGGATGAGTCTCGCTTTTTCATGCTCCAGCGCGGCTTCGATCATCCGCGGTGTCCACTCCTCCAAAGCGAGCAGCGCTACATCCTCCCACCGGATAACTTCTGCGCCGCAGTCGTTCCTCTCTACATCAACGCAGCCGTCGTCGATGGCCTCAGCGAGCTGGCGATCGCTGATCCCGAGGAGGCCTAGTACCTCGCTCCTCCCATACGTCGGCCGCGCGCGTGCGAAAAGTTCGATGATGCGCTCTCGATCATTCATGCGACCTCTCCTTGGCACAGCCGCACGTACGGATGCCGCCTGCCGTAATACTGGAGCGCGACATGACGCGCGACGGGAATCAGGGTTACGCTTGCGGCGCCGTCGCGCAGGAGCGCCCCGGCCGCGCTCATCATCGTCGCCCCGCTGACCCAAAGATCATCGAAAAGGACGACGCGCGCGCCCGTCACGCCGTCCGTCGCGAACACCTCCGGATGGTAGGCGTGCCGCTGAATTGCTCCGCCGCGGTGGTGAATGCTCGCGGTCACACCGCCGCACAGCGCGGACTTTAGAACGTGCAACAGGGGGTGCGGAGCTGGTTGCTGCGTCGAAGGGACGATCATGATGCGGCCACTGCGCAGCAGCGCCAGGGGTAGCCGCGAGCTGACGACGCTGGCGAGCAGCCATCCTCGCTCCGGGTGAGTCGTCTTGTACGTGCGCAGAGCTTCGTACCACCGGCTCGGCCGCAAAGCCGTCGAGAGGGGAAATACTTTGAGATGCATGGGTGCGCCGTGGCGCGCCAGCAGGAGACAACCGGCGCAGACGTTTCCGGCCGCGGGACCGTGACACACGCTGCATGCGTACGCGCGGGGAACGCTTCCGCATCCGAGAATTGCAGCGGCGTGATCGCCGAGCAGTGCGGCGGAACGACGAACAGAGCTGCGCATGGTCATCAGCTACCCCGTTCCCATCCGGGCATGCGGACGCTAATCGATCCTCGTTTGACGACGCGGCTGGTTGCGAAGAGACGATGGTTCCGAAACCGGTTTGCAGCGAACTCCAAGTCAATCGCGGCTCTCAGCTTGCGCCGTGCTTCCTCAACCGTTTCGCCCTGGGCCACCACGCCCGCAAGCTCCTCCACGTACGCGACGACACCCTTCCCGGTAGAGGATTCGACGTAGATCGCGGTGAGCAGGAGATGCACAGCGCTGGGCGTTAGCTGTGAGGAGGAACCTGTCCGCCTGCGCCCTGCCCCGCTCATCGCCGCCACCAAAGCGAGTCGGGAATGGTGACGATGAGCGGCGCGCGCTTGGCGATCCGAAACCCCTCACTCCTGCGGCGGCTCTCGAAACGGCAGGTGGCGATCTCCAGTTGGGCGGCGGCTTTCAGCTTTTCGGCCGCTTCCTCGATCGTCTTGCCCTCAGCTTGGACGCCGAGCAGTTCTTCAACGTAGCCGGTCACTCCTTCCCTATCCGGAAAGGTCACGTACACGGCCGTGAAGGTCAGCGGGCTCATTGCTCGCCGTCCCCGAGGTCGAATAGCTCAGTGATCCGCAGAGGCCGGTTTCCGCCGAGCATGCGCCAGCACGCAATCATCAACCACACCATCACCGGCCGCGTGGGCTCGCACCTGCCGAAGCGAAGACGAAGAAGATGCTGCCGGCTGATTCCGGCGACATCTGCCACCTCATCCGGCTTCAGTGCCGCCTCACGAATGAACTCACCAAAACGGCTGAGACAACGGCGATTGACTCTCTTACTTGCTGGCATGTGTCAATAACCTCTCACAATATATTGGGTGGTGGAGACACAGGATACTGTGAGATTCAAGCCGTGGCAAGATGGCGCCACGGAGAGACACGGCAGCGCTTAGGCGGCTTGGAACGCGAGTCCGGAAGGAGAGGGACGCGCGCGGGCTAAGTCAGGAGGCGCTTGCGTGGGAGGCGAAGATTCACACGAATCACCTCAGCTCGATCGAGCGCGGAGAGGCGAACCCGTCATTCCTTGTCTTGCTCTCGATCAGTCGAGTCCTCGGTGTGAAGCTTTCGGAATTGGTCGGCGATTGAGACCACCGCCCCGTTCCGCAGTCGCTTCGCGTCAGGTCGGTTCGATTCGTCTACTCAGCGTCGCGCTTTCTCCGCCTCCGCTGCTTCGCTCTCCATCCGCCAACCACCGGACGTAGAAACGGACTCTCGTACGCGTCTGACCGCTACGCTTTGGAGCGATGGATGATCCACACCAAGCAAGGGGACGACTTCGCGCGACTCTGGCGCGCTACCTTGGTGGCCGCTTCGAAACAGGAGACAGCGGCGGGGCTGGTGGAATGATGTTCTTCATCGATCGCGACGGAAAGCAGTGGTACATCGGCGGCATGGCGAAAGATCACGCCGAGACGGTCACCGCAGCGCTCAATCTCGTCCTCCGGTTGCTCCAATGACGTGCAGGCACCCCTCGACGGCGCGCAGTGCACTGCCGACGTACAGCCGAATCCGAGAAAGTCGAGCGCATCTCGTGGCACCGCATGCTCACCTACAACTTTTTTATTTTTTGCCGGCTGTGACCCGCAACGCTACCAGGAGGTCCCTACCTCCACCCCCTCGGACAATTAGACGGCCAACGACTCGGATCGATGACCTTCCCGGATGCGTCCCAGCCCGCCTGCGCGGCGCTGTCACGGGGGGTGGAGCGCCGTGTTCATGGTCGCCGTGATCGCGTTGCCCACGCGTTGCCCGCGCGTCGCCGCGCATCACAACGGATCATCGTCGGTAGCACAGCGCAACGAATGGTCGATCAAGCTAAGCTACTCTGCGGGCTCGGGTTATATCAGCCAGTAGCAACCGATCACACGCCGTAGCAAACCGCGCGTTCCGAGCCGATTGGCCCTCTCACGGCGGTAACACGGGTTCGAATCCCGTATGCGCTACCAAT
>DATEOX010000482.1:0-4041 GCA_035273585.1 Thermoanaerobaculia bacterium | reverse complement strand
CCTTCCCTCGATCGTCCGTCCCTCGGCGAGGCGCGTCCGCTCCAGGAACGGTCTGGCCAGCGAGACCGCGTCGCGCGCGCCGGTGTCGACGAGCAGCCGCGCCTCATGTGTCACGCCATCGGCGCCCGTCACCTTCGCCGTCACGATCGGCACGTTGCCGTCGAAGACGATCGGCAGGGCGACCGCCTCCGGATCGGGCCTGAACGAGGCCGGATCGTGGAAGCGCAGCTCGCCGCGGGCGTAGTCGATCTCGATGATGAAGCGGCTCAGAACCGGGTAGCCGACGATCCCCTCGATCGTTTTGCCTTCGCGCAGCGAGAGCGAGCCGAAGTCGATGGCGGCGATGCCCTCCAGCGGCAGCTCGATGCCGGCGAAGGCGATGCGCGGGTCGGCGATGAGCGCCGTCTGCGCCGATGCCGGCCCGTTGCCGCGCGTCTCGATCGCGCCCGACATCTTCAGTCCCAGCGCCTCCGCCCGTTGCCGCCCGATGACCGTAAAGTCAGCGCCGGTGTCGAGCAGAAAGTCGGTCGGCGCGGAGCCGTTCACGGAGAGCGGGAAGTAGATGTGGTTCTGCACGAGCTCGAACGGCGCGGTCACGAAGCTCGCCCCGGACGGGAACCGGATCGGCGCCAGCTTCGACTGCGGCTTGCCGAACATCGCCGCGTCGACGCGCGGGTTCAGCTCCGTCTTCGAGGCCGTGGCCCGGACGTCGAACTTCGGGTCGCCGGTGGACTGCACCATCTCTTTCGGGAACTTCACGCCGTCCACGTCCTGCCACGAGAGGTAGGTCATGGTCCGCGTCCGCTCCTGCGACGGCTGCTGCATCGCGTGCGGCAGCCACGTCGTGCGGTCGAGCATGATGCGCGTCTCGCGGCCGCCGGCCGGCTTGATGAGCAGCACGACGTACGGGCCGCTGGCATCCACCAGCTCGACGGTTCCGCTCCGCCGCTCCGGGAAGAACTGCGCGAACGAGTCAAAGTAGGCGCTGCTCATCGCGGCGGAGAGATCCGGCCCGGCGATGCGGTGCGGCTGCCCGTCGCCTTCCGCCGACCACCCCTCGGCGCCGTCGAAGGTGGCGATGGAGGAGTAGCTCCCCAGCTTCGTCTCCGAGTACGCCTGACCGGTGGTCGTCGACCATCCCCTCTCCGTGCCGGAGACACCGCCGGTGGTGAAGGCCAGCTCGCGGTGGACGGAGCGGATGCGCGCCAGCCGCTCCCGGCCGCCCAGTGCGGCGGCCCAGCGGTCGAGCGCTTCGTCTTTCGTGATCGGGTGCGGCGCGGTGGCGCAGCCGGCAAGGAGGATGAGGAGCAGAAGGGGGGCGGCGTTTCTCATAGTTCGATTCGTACTATACGCCGGCCGGGCTATGATTGTTTCGCATGCGCGAGGCCACCGAGCTGGAAAGCACCGTCCTGGGCGTGGTCTGGCTGCGCGGCCCGTGCACGGCGTACGTCGTCCGCCAGGAGTTCCTCGCCTCGGCATCCGCGCACTGGAGCGGCAGCGCCGGCGCGATCTATCCGCTCCTGGCCCGCCTCGAAAAGCAGGGCCTCATCAAGGCGCGGGAGAGCGAGTGGGGCCGCGGCTCGAAGAAGGAGTTCTCCATCACCCGCCGGGGCATGACCGCCCTGCGCAACTGGATCGGCCCCCCCCTTCCGGAGTGGACCGCCCAGCCGACCTTCGATCCCGTCCGCACCCGCCTCTCGTTCCTCGGCGCGCTGGCGCCGGAGCAGCGCCGCGAGTTCGTCGCCGAGGCGCGCCGCAATCTGGAGAGCGAACTGACGCGGTTGCGCGCGCTGATGGCCGCCGTCACCACGCAGGCTGACCTGTACGAGTATCTCAGCACCCTCGGCACGATCCACGAGCTGGAAGGGCGGCGGCGATGGCTGGAGGATGTGGAGAAGGCGGTGTCACAAGAACCCTCGCCCCGATTGCGGGGAGAGGGTGGCGCGTAGCGCCGGGTGAGGGGCGGTCGCAGAATACGCGGCCCCTCATCCGCCCGTCGGGCACCTTCTCCCGCCGCGCGGGGAGAAGGGTCTTGCGCATGCGTCACCGTAGCGTGCGGCGCCGCCCGGTGAACGGCTCCATGATCTCCCGCACGAAGAGCTGTTGGGCGCCGTCGATCACTCGGCCGAAGATCGCCGTCGCGGTGTTGCCGTGCGGGGCGATGGCCAGGATGGGGGAGTCGAACGTGGTCGGCGTGCCGATGATCCCGCCGGTGGCGTCGAGGCGGAGAGCGGTTGCGCCCCACACGGCGAGGACGCCGCTGCCGAAGGGGACCAGGCGGGTCGTCTGAGCGGAGCCGGTCGCGCGTCCCTTCAGTTGCGGCGTGCCAAGGTCGGATGGGACGTTCCAGAACGACGTGCCGTTGGAACCACCGCCCGTGGCGAGGATGAAGTCGCGGCGCACGGCAGTCACCGCGACCGAATAGATGCTCGGCCCGTTGACGTGCTGCCGCGCGCGCACCTGGCCGTCGCCGTCGAGAAGGAACAGATCGACGCCCTGGTCCCCATGTGCCACGGCGACGATGAAGTTCGCGCCGTTCGAGGCGATGGCCGCGTCGGAGCCCGAGGAACCCTCGATCTCCACCGCCGGCAGCACCTGCCCGGAGCGCGTCACGCGCACGGTGCTGAGGCGGCCGCCGGTGTTGACCAGCAGCATCCAGCCGTTCGAGCCGGTGGCGATCCCCTCCACCCATCCCCGGATCCCGATGTCGACCCGCTGCACGCTGTCGGAGAACGGGCTGATGATCGCCCCCTCGATGCGTCCCAGATCATCGTTCGCGGATTCGGTCCAGGCGGCAAACCAGTCGCTGCCGACCGACGTGGAGGCCTGGAGGGTGATGCGGTACGCCTCGGCCAGGACGCGCGGCGCGGCGTCGTTGGGGAGGCGGCGGTAGAAAAGCGTCGTCTTGCCGGCCGCGTCGTCGCTCTCGAGCCACGTCGCCAGGTCGCGCTCTTCCGCCGCGTCGAGCGTCGGGAAGTACTGCGAGAGCCGGCCGGTGGTGAAGACCGAGTGGGTGATGCTCTTCCCCGCGATCTCCGCGCCGCGGACGCTCGAGCCGACGCCGGTGTGCTGCCAGGTGACGTAGAAGCGGCCGCCGGCCGCGGCGGCGCGCGGGTAGTAGCTGGAGCGCGGGGCGTTGAAGAGGGAGCTGGGCGGCTCGGTCGCGGTCAGGTTGCGGTCGAGGTGCACCAGGTCGACGACCGAGGGCCAGATCGTCCCCTCGATGCCGATCCCGAGCTCGGTGATGTCGGAGACGGCGAGCAGATGCTCGCTGCCGTTCCAGGCGGCGGAGATCCCGTCCATGGCTCCGATCCGCGGGCGGTAGACGGCGCGCGGCGTGCCGAGGGTGCCATCGAGGGCGAGCGTGACGCCGAGCGTCGAGACGTCGACCGCGGCGTAGAAGATGGCGTAGCGCTGGCCGTCGAAGTCGGCCGCGGCGGTGCTGAACGAGTTGGGGATGGTCGTGGTGGTCAGGACTGCGCCCGAGGCGTCCAGGCGCTCGGCGCGGATGTCGCTGTTCGGCGCGCGGATGACGAGGAAGCCGTTCGGATCGGCGGCCACGGCGCTCGCGCGCTCGGTGGACGTCGAAGAGGCGATGACCCGCGCGTCGGCGTCGAGGATGGCCGTGGTCAGCCCCGTCACCGCCACGCAGCGCGTCGCGTTGCAGGCGAGGAGGGGGTTGTTGGAAGGGAAGGCGGCCACGCGCGAGGCCGTCCCGATGATGCTGCCGTCTGCTCCGAGCGGCGCGGCGAAGACGCCGCCGTTGACCGACCAGAGGAGGATCGGTCCGCGCGCCGTGGAGGCCAGCGCCGCGTCGATGCCGCCGATCTGCTTCCGGATGTCGGTGCCGACCGGGGCGATGGTGATGGTCGTGCCGTTGGTCCATCCCACCAGCCACCCGCCGTCCGCGGTCGGCGCGGCGCCGGCGAGGGAACGGATGTATTGAGGCGGCGCGCCGATGCGGACATCGGCCAGCGGCGTCTCCCCGCCGAGTGTGAGTGCGAGCAGGAATGCGAACAGCATCGATGGATGTACGGCGCC
>DATEOX010000481.1:0-9154 GCA_035273585.1 Thermoanaerobaculia bacterium | reverse complement strand
GGGATGGGGGTGACGATGAGCAGGGACGTGCTGGTGTTCGGGGCGCGGTGATCAGGGCGGGTAGTTCGTGCCCGGGCAGCCGCCGCTCGCACCGCGGGAACGACGGTCATCCGGACCAGGTGTCTCTGGCAGCAGCCTCGTACTTCCGACCGCAATCGCGGCCCCTTGTCTGGAATTCATCGAGAGGCTCGAATAAAGCTCGAAGTGACCGGTGCGATCCCCATTGCCGTGGCCATTCCCGTTGCCGTTGCTATTCGGTCGATTACGACCGTTCGAGATGGAGATCAGCCCGATGTCTTCCGGAACGACGTTGGCGATCAGGATGCGTCGGACGTCCGGGTCGAGGATGAGCCGTCGCTTCGGCCGGTTCCTTACTTTGTAGAACTCTCCGACCAGCTCGATCGGGGCGCCGTTCTCGACTTCGATGTCGAGCCGTAACCGTGAGGCGAGCGGTATGCGGCCGCCCGGTGGGAATTCGCCAGCCGGGTCGAACGACGAGGCATAGGAGTCGAACTCCGCAACGTGCAGCCTTCCGGCCCTCATGTCGAAGTGGCCGGCGACCAGGTCCGGAGATGCCGGATTGAACGTGACGTAGTCCTGGTCGATCGGGGCGAAGTTCGGGATGACCTTTCCTAGAGGGGGGACGAAGTTGTTGAACGTGGGGTCGATCGTGAACAGGCCGGCGGGAACCGCGACGTCCTCCGAGTCCTCGGGATTGGTCAGGACCCGCATCCGGATTCCGGCGAGGTCGTATCTCAGGAAAGGCGCGCCGTCGAGCTCGCACTGGATCGGCGTCGGCCACCCGATGTCGGAGAGGACCAGATCATCGGGGACGGCGAGAAACGCCTGGTGCGGATGACTGAACCTCGAGCCATCCAGAATGATGGTGCGCATGGGCGGATCGCTCGCATTTTTGTTCGGCCGATCTTGATCGGCCATGTCGTAATGGCACATGATCCCGATGAAACTGACGCTCAGCGTGCTCATGATCTGTCTCCTTTCAGTGTTTATCGGCGGGCCGCCCCGAGCACGGCGAACGCGGCCCATCGCGAAGGGTGCCGTTGCATCGGATCGGCGGAGGTGAGCATGGCCAGTTGGATCGAGCGGACGGCCTCGTCGGCCGGAACGCCGCGGGCGAGCTGGCGGTGAAGGTCGGTCAGCGGCTTCGCCGAGACGTCGTCGTCGATCGGCCACAAGGTACCGACGACGGTCGGGACGCCTGCCTCGAGGAACGAGCGGCCGATCGTCGCCAATCCTTCGCGGCCCGCGGCCTGGCCTTGCAACGATCCGCAGGCAGCGAGAACGACGATCCGTGTGGATGAGAAATCCATCCGCGCGATCTCCGACGAATAGAGCGCATCTCCGTCGGCGCTGGCGGCCAGGAGAAGGAACGAGGCGGCGGGGTTGGCGTGATTCGAAACGGCGTGGCCGCCGAAGTGCAGCAGCTCGAAGCCGGTCGCCTGCGACACGAAGCGCTTCTTCGTCGCCTCGTCGCCGCGCCAGACCGTGGAGGCCGCATAGAGAGGGGCGATGGCTCGCGCTTCGCGGTCGCTGCCGTCCAGCCGCGCCAGCGTCGGGAAACGCTCCCCGTCGAAAGCCGGGTCGCCGATCACCAGCGCCGACCGCGGCGCGCCGCCGCCGTGCTCAACGATGGCCCGCGAGCGGTCGGCGAACACGGCGGCGCTCGGCGTCAGGACCAGCGGCCGCCCCTGGATGACGTACTGGCCACGCAGGCGGTCGTACAGAGAGGCAAACGGCAGGTTCCGAAGCACGCCGTCGGCGGCGATGACCAGGGGCGCGTCGCTGTGCCCCGTGGATTGCGCCAGCAGCAGTTCGAACAACTCCCCGCCGGAACGCTCCAACTCCGCGGCCGGCGCGCCGGCGACCGTCCGATCGACGAAGGCGGCCACGCGCCGTACCAGCTCGACGGACGTCACGGCGCTCTCGAAGGTCTGCACTCCCTGTCGGGAGATGACGAACGTTACGAGCTTTTCCGGCAAGGCATGGAATTCGACGAGGACGCCGTCACCCAACGCCGACTGGATGGCCGCGATGCTCTCCGGCGCGCGCGGAGCGCCGGTGCCGAGCATGTCGAGCAGCGCGCGGGCGCGACTCCGCTCCGCGTATTCGAACGCCGCCGCCGCATTGCCCTGCCGGAGCGCGAGCCGCACCGCATCGTCGAACAGCTCGGCGGAGCGGTCGAAGATGCCGCTCCGTGCATCTCCCGCAGCGATCTGGCTGCGCTGCTCTTCGAGGACGGCGATGCCCATCGTGACGTCGCGCCAGGCC
This sequence comes from Thermoanaerobaculia bacterium, assembly GCA_035273585.1. Lineage (GTDB taxonomy): Bacteria > Acidobacteriota > Thermoanaerobaculia > Gp7-AA8 > Gp7-AA8 > JAFAVZ01. The sequence continues at coordinate 6,865 of DATEOX010000481.1, read as the reverse complement.
GCCACGTCGTCGCCCGCGGCCGCGAAAGCGCGGGCGCGCAGAAGATGGACGTCGGGCAGGAAGATGTTCAAACCGTTGACCGTATAAAAGTCGATGCTGCGCGAGAGCAGGGCGGCGGCACTCCGCGGGTCACTTTGCTGGATGCTCAACGCCTCGACGACTTCGATCTCCGCAAGGGTACGCTCGGCATCCTTCGGATCGGCGATGGCGTGGGCGGCGGCACGGGCCTGGTCCAGCGACTCTCTTGCATTCTCGCCGCTGTTGACTTCGATGAACGCGCGTCGCATCCATGCGCGCGACGTGGCGAACGCAGTCTGGTTGCGGCCGAGCGCGGCGATGTCGAGCGCGGCAAAGGCCCGCGCGGCCTCCCAATCGCGCGACGCGATGGCGAAGAGGGTGGCGTCGGCCAGCGTCGTTTCGATCCACGCGTCCTGGCCGGTCTCGCTGAAGAGCCGGAACGCGGCGATGCGTTGCCGCCACGCCTCCTCGGCCAGCCCAAGCTGATCGAGCGCCGCGGCGAGATCGAGACACACGAGCGCCAGGTTGGTCGATTCCCCGAGACGCTCGAAGAGAGACTCGGATGCCCGCAGCGCGGCGAGCGACTCGTTCCAGCGGCCGAGGAATCCCAGGCTCAGGCCGAACTCGCGAAGGGACATCGCGCGGAGCGCGCGATGCCCCTCGTATCCGGCCTCGCTGTCCAGATTCCGGCGATAGATCACCGCCGCATCAGCGGCCTGATCGAGCGCGATCACGGCGGTGGCCGCGTAGTGGCTGGCGACCGCCGCAAGCGGACTGCCCCCACGCCGCAGGTCCGTAGCCGCGGCCTCCAGCGCCTGCCCGCCAGCCAACATTTCCCTCTCATTGAGAAGAATGCGCCCGTCCTGGTACTCGATCTGGCCGCGGGCGAGGATCGCCAGGCGATCGGAGTCGCCGCTTCTCGTCGCCTCGTCAATGGCCGCCACCGCTTCCCCGGCCAGCGTCTCGCCGGCGATGGCCCGGACCTCTCCGGCCACGCGCCGGCTGACGGCGAGCGCGGCGGCCGCCGCCTCGGCATCGTGAGCCGTGAATGCCCGCGCCCACTCAGTGAGGTACTGCGATTCCACCCAGCCGCGCGCAATCTCCGGATGCGCGCGCACCAGGGCGCGGAGACGCTCCTCGTCGAGCTTCGCCGCGTCTGCCGCTTTGTACGCGCTGGCCATCCACACTTCACTTTCCAGCCGGGGGAGCGGCGCGGCGAGGTGCGCCTCGACGTCGGGACGCCACGCGGACGCGGGGTCGGCGGCCAGCAATTCGCGCCAGGCGGTGCGCGCGAGCGCGGCCACACCGAGGTCGTCGAGCGCGGCGGCCCAGGCATGACGCGCTGCGGACAGATCGGCATCCAGCAGCAGCGATCGGTGAGCGCTGGCCAGCGCATGACAAAGGTCGGAGGCGCGACCGCCGGCCAACGCATCGCGACGTTGCGCTTCGGCCAGCGCCGCCCAGACCGCCGCGTCTTTCGGCGCGAGCCGCGCGGCGGACTGGAACGAGGCGATCGCCTCCCGGCGGTCACCCTTGATCAGCAAAGCGATGCCCGCCGCATAGTGCGCCTCGGCCGTGTCGTCGCCGTCGACGGCCGCGATGAGGCCATCCGCCGCAGCCCGCATGGCCGCGCGGCGTGCCTCCGGCGGCCGCTCGCCACGCAGTGTGCCGGCGCGCACCGAGCTCCGTTCCGTTAGGTACGGGATCACCACACCGGCGTCCGCCGCGGCACCGCGCAACTCGCGCAGGAGCAACAGCAGATGCGCCCGACGACGCATCTGCTGGCCGGGAGGCGTCACGGTGAGCAGACCGAGCAGCGCCAATACGGCGCCGGCCGTCACCGCGATCTTCCCACGCCTGCTCAGCGTCAAGTCGACCTCCATGGCGCGCGCCTTCGCAAGGTCGGCCGCGCCCTCGGGTATCTGCTGCTCGATTCGGTAGACGCTCATCGTAACGCCATCCTGAGGAATCAGAGGAAGCGCTCCCCCTCGCGTCCGCTGCGCGTCGGGGTATTTGCCTGTTGGTCGCTGAAGCTGCCGTTGATCCGCGTATTGACATGGGCACAGAGGTCCGTTCCGCTCAGAGGCTGCCCGCCCAGCTCCCTCGTGGCGAAAAACGAAAAAATGCCGAACACCTTGCCGCTTGCATCGAGCCCGTCGACTTCGAACGCTTCCTGGTCGAAGCCCGCCGCTGCGATGACCATCGGCTCGCCGCCGACACCGAAGGCCAGAAGTCGCTGCTCGGGCGGGAGGCTCGGATCGACCGCGCGAGGGTCCGGCGCGGCGCTGCCGGCGAGAACATACCGAAAGCCATTGATGACGAATTCCGATGGCGGAGTCGACGGATAGGCGCCCGTCGGTTTCGGGCCGGCGGCGCGCGCCGCGCCGTCGGCGGATCGCTGGTTTGCAGCGCCGATGTTCACGGCGAAGGGACTGATCGCCGGCAGGACGCTGTCGCGGTTCGTATCCTTGAGAGGGATGAACCGAGGACGTCTCACCGTCGCCGCTGCGGCCGCGACCGCGGCTTGGATTGGAAGGTTCGTCAGTCCGGCGGCATAACAACAATCGAAGATGAGCGTCAGCCGCGCTCTGTCCGCGATGCTCTGCTTGAAGTCGGGCAGATCGGAATCGAATACGACGTACCGCGGGTAATCCGTCTCTTCGACGCTGTTCGGCTTGAACATGACCAGGCCATCCGAGATCCTGCCGTCGCGCGTGAGCCGGGTACCGTGGCCGGAAAAGATGATGATGTTGTTGCTGCCGGGTACCGAAACCATGGCCTTAGCCGTCTCCATGAACCGCTCCTTCGTTGCGTCGGAGTCGCGCAGCGTTCGAACGCCGAAGTTGGACTTCTCCAGCACCGCCTGCCAGATGTCGGCATCGTTCTGCGGTCCGGTCAGGCTTCGGTTTCCGTCAAGAGTCGAATAGTCGGAGACCGCCACGATCAGCGCCTTGTTGGCCATTGGAAACCTCTTTTGCGCGGGACCCATCCGCGCGCAGTTTGGTAGACGGCGTGGTCGCGCTTTTTCGCGCGTGGCAGAATTCGTTTTCATGCGTAGCCATATCGCCGTCTTCGCTCTCTTCATACTGGCTGCGTGCGCCACCGCGCCGCGCTCGGCCGACCTCGCTACGGGTGAGTTGGTCGACCTCTCCTGGCCGTTCGACGAGCACACGCTCTACTGGCCGACCTCACCCACCTCGTTCGAGCTCAAGCAGCTCGCGCATGGGCCGACGCCCGGCGGCTGGTTCTACGCGTCGAACTCGATCTGCACACCCGAGCACGGCGGCACGCACCTCGACGCGCCCATTCACTTCGCGGAGCGCGGCACGACGGCCGATAAGATCCCGCTGCGACAGCTCATCGCGCCGGCGGTGGTCATCGAAGTGAGCGACAAGGCCGCGGCCGACGCGGACTATCGTCTGTCAGCGGAGGATGTGAAGGAGTGGGAACGGACGAATGGCACGATCGCCGCCGGCACGATCATCCTGCTGTGCACCGGATGGGGAAAGCGCTGGCCGAACCGGAAGGAGTACTTTGGCGACGACACGCCGGGCGCCGTGGACAAGCTGCATTTCCCGTCATACGGCGAGGATGCGGCGCGGCTGCTCGTTGAGCAGCGGCGTGTGGCGGCCATCGGCGTCGATACGGCTAGCATCGACTACGGGCAATCGAAGGACTTCATCGTCCATCGCGTGGCGAACGGCGCCGGCGTACCGGGCTTCGAGAACCTCGCGAACCTCGAACGCCTCCCGGCACACGGCGCCTGGATCATCGCCCTGCCGATGAAGATCGCCGGCGGCTCGGGCGGACCGCTGCGCGCGGTTGCCGTGCTGCCCAGGTGAGGTGGTTACGGCGGGTAGCGGGTGTCGGAGCAGCCACCGCTGAAGCCGCGGTCCTCGTCTTCCCTCCTGAAGAATGGCAGGAGTCTCCTGGACCACTTGCGAAAGCTGATTGCGAGAGCCTCGAAAGGCGTGTTCGCTTCAGGAATCGGCTGATTCTGACGATTATCAGCAAGATCCCAGTACATCTTGAAGTGATGCCGCCGGTCGACGGGAGGATCTCCGCCGACAATGTCGTCCGGAATCAGGTTGCCGATCGTGATCTCGCTCGTTCCCTTCTCCAAGATGAGCGTCCGCGTCGACCCATCCGGATAAAACTGGCCCGTGATGACCACGTCCGCGTCGGGCACTTCGAGATCGAGCACGATGAGCAGTGGGAACGGCACCTTGTTCAGTCCGTTGGGCGGTGGCCACTGATGCGGCTCGGTGAAGCGGTTCGCCTTGTCGAAGCTGGCCACGCGAAGAGTCCCGAAGTTCGTGTCGAAATGAGCGGCGATGACGTCTCGATGGTTGTCATCGTATTCGACGTGCCTTGGCGAAATCGGAGCAAATCCCTTGATGATCTTCCCGAGCGGCGGAATGTGATCGTCCGTCATGTCTCGGAAGACCGGTCCGGTGGCGGCGGTCTCCAGGCGGACGTTCTTGAGCTCGAATCGATCGTATTGTTTGCCGGCGCGCTCGTAGTTCTCCGCCGAAAGAGGCGGCCATCCCGACGCGCTCTTGATGGAGCCGTGTGGAACCTCCAGAAAAGCCTCATGTGGCATGTGCGGCTCATGCTCCGGCGAGTCGATCACGATCGAGCGCATCGTGTAAGGCTTCGTCTTGCCGTCCAGGCCCGGGAAATAGTGACAGACGATACCGATGAAACCGACCGAGAGCTTAGCCATTGCCATTGTCCTCCTGAGGGCGCGTGAATAACGGGTCGCTCTCGCGGCAACTGCTCGAGTCCACCGTGACCAATTGATCGGGATGAAAGGCAGCGATGATGGCGCGGATGGAATCGCGCAGCCCGATCGCGCTGAAGGAGGGTTGAGCGCGCAGGACACGGGTGGCGAAGAATGAAAAGTATCCGTGCGCCTTCCCAGTCTCCAGATTGTGTGACTCGAACGCGCCGCCACGTTGGCCGGCTGCGGCCACGATGAGCGGCTCGCGGCAATCGTCCGACGCGTCGAGCTGTTCGAGGACGAGGTCCTCTGCGTTCGAGGAGATCGCTTCTCCCGTAGGCGTGGGCAGAATGACGAAGCGATCCACATCTTGCGGTGTCGTGGCGGCGGTCGCCAGGGCATCGACCCGGCCCAGGCCGCCCGCGTAGCAGCAGTCGAGGAAGATGGTCAGGCGCGTGCCCGCACCGAGCAATGCCACGATCGCCGGCAACTCGAAGTCGAAGATCACGAACGCGAGGTAGTCGGAGGGCTGGACGTCGTCAGGGAGGAAAGCGACGACGCCTTCGCTGAGCTTCGTCTTGCTGTCCACCAACGCTCGGCAGCCGTGGCCGGCGAAGACGATCACCACCTCGTCACCCGGCACGCGCAACAGTTCCGCCACCCCGCGCAGGATTGCCCGCTTCGTCGCCTGTTCGTTCAGAAGCGGCGTCACCGCGTAGCCGAAATCACTCAGCAGCGCGCCCCACTCCTCGAAGTCGGTCCGCGCGCCCGGCAGATTCTTGCTTAAACGACGATAGTCGGAGATGGCTACGACGAGCGCTGTCTTGGACATCCTCGACCCTCCTGTGCACCTCGGAGCGCACAAGAGGGTTGACGGCGATCAACAGGTTTTTCCCCTCACCACCTCAAATAATGGCAGTTGTACCCATCCGGATACTTCTGCAGATAGTCCTGGTGGTACTCCTCCGCCGACCAGAACTGCGTCGCCGGCACCACCTCCGTGACGATCGGGCGCGGCCACTTCGTTTGCGCGTTCTCGATGGCGCGGGTGGCGGCGGCGCGCTGCGCGTCATCGTGGTAGAAGATCGCCGAGCGGTACTGCGTGCCGATGTCGTTGCCCTGGCGGTTGGACGTGGTCGGGTCGTGGAGGCGGAAGAAGTAGTCGAGGACCTCCTCGTAGCTGATCTTCTCCGGGTCGAAGACGATCTCCAGCGACTCGGCGTGGCCGGTGCGGCCGGTCTTCACCTCCTCGTAGCGCGGGTTGGCCGTCGCGCCGCCGGTGTAGCCGACCGTCGTCTCGACCACGCCGGGCAGCGCGCGGATGAACTCCTCCACTCCCCAGAAGCAACCGCCGGCGAGCGTGGCGGTCTCCCTCCTGCTCATTACTTCTTCGCCTCCTTCTGGAACAGCGCCAAGTACTGCCCGTACCCCTCGGCCTCGAGCTTCTCCACCGGGATGAAGCGCATCGATGCCGAGTTCATGCAGTAGCGCTGGCCGGTCGGGGCCGGGCCATCATCGAACACGTGGCCGAGGTGCGAGTCGGCGTGCTTGGAGCGGACCTCGGTGCGGGCCATGAAGAACTTGCGATCGGTTTTCGTCACCACGTTGGCGGGCTCGAGAGGCTTCGTGAAGCTCGGCCAGCCGGTGCCCGACTCGAACTTGTCGAGCGAGCTGAAGAGCGGCTCGCCGGAGACGACATCGACATAGATGCCGGCCTGGTGGTTGTCCCAGTATTCGTTGCGGAACGGCGGCTCCGTCCCCTCGTGCTGCGTCACGTCGTACTGCATCGGCGTCAGCTTCTTCTTCAGCTCGGCGTCGGAGGGCTTGGGGGCGTTCGGCTGCATGATGGCTCCTTTCGATGCGGCGCGGGCGGGAGTCGATTTTGGGGCGGCGGCGTACGCGACCAGCGCCAGGACGGCGAGGGCGGCGAGCCAGATCAGGTGACGTTTGTTCACGGGAGTTCTCCTTACGGGCGTGGAAAACGTACCGCGGCTGACGATAGTTCCCATGAAACATCGCCCCTTCCGTAATCGTTTGATGGAAGGTCATGAAACGCATCCGATCCCTCGCCCACAACGGCGCCGCGCACATCCGCTTCGTCGCCCTGCCGGCCGTCTGGCTGTC
>DATEOX010000480.1:0-7446 GCA_035273585.1 Thermoanaerobaculia bacterium | reverse complement strand
CATCGCCAGGTGCAGCGCGTTGATCGACTCGTGCTCGAGGCCGATGGCGTAGAAGGCGGTCTCGAAGTTGTTGAAGATCGGGCCGACGGTGCGCCCGAGCGGTACGGCGAAGACGCCGAGGTCCGCCTGGCCGTCGAAGCCGGCGGAGATCATGAACGCGCGGAGCCGCTGTGCGCCGAGGCGGACGCCGAGGTCGGCGAAGACGACGTTGCACGACTGCGCGAGCGCGTCGTTCAGCGTGGGCAGCGTGCCGTGGCCCGTGGACAGCCAGTCGCCGAAGTGGCGGCCGTCGATCATCAGCTCGCCGTTGCAGTGATAGGGAAAGAGCGGCTTCATGTCCATGCCGCTGCTGACCGCGTTCAAACCGGTCAACACCTTGATCACCGAGCCGGGCTCGTATTGCCGCTCCAGCGCGAGGTTCGCCAGCGGCCCGCGCTCGGTGTTGCTGGCGATGGCCAGCACCTCGTTCGTGCGCGGGTCGATGGCTACGATCGAGCCGCGGAAGCCGCCCAACGCCTGGATGGCCGCCTTCTGCACCGCCGCGTCGAGCGTGGTCTCGATCGTGTCGTTGACGCCGAGGCGCGGGAGCTGCGCGCCGAACGTGAGCTGGCCGGCGCGCTTGTCGATGAGGGCCTCGAACGAGCGGTCGATGGCCACGAGCTCCTGATTGCCGAGCTGGTACGCGGCGATGGTGTGCCCGTCGCGGTCGATGACCAGCGGATAGCTCCCCTGCTTCCGCTGCGCGAGGTTCTGCTCCAGCGCGCCGACTTTCGCCGCATCGACCTTGTCCCGCTCGACGGCGCGCAGCGTGGCATCCGCCTCGGCGATGCGGTTCGTCGCCGTCTGCGCGGCGGCGCGATAGAGCGCGACGTCCGGCGCCTCGCGCAGCTCGTGCGACGCCGCGTCGTAGGCCAGGAACCCCGCGTAGTCGCCGCGCGCGTACAGCTTCCGCGCAACTTCGTCCTTCGGCACGGCGCTGAGCCACAGCTTCCGCCCCGCTAGCGCATCGAGGTACGGCCGCGCCGCCGCCGCGTTGCCGCTCGTCAGGTGCGCCGCGGCGAGCAACTGTTGATATTGACCGGGCCACAATCGCAGCCGCGACCAGCGCTCCGCGCCGGCGATGGCCTGCGCGGCGCGGCCGGCGCGCCAGTCGTCGCGCGCGTGGCGGAGCGGGAGCCAGGCGACGAAGGCGAAGAGGCCGCCGAGGATGACCAGCGCCACGAGCAGCGGCGCCAGCATGTGCCGCGGTTTCATTCGGTACGGCATTTCACGATGTCCAGGCGATCGCCGGCGCGAAGGTGCAAGAGGTCTGCCGCGCTCGCTCGAGGGATGGCAATCTCCAGCCGTCCCGCCGATCCCACCACGAAGCACGGACCGGTTGCCTCGCCGTACGTGCGTGCCAGTCGATCGATGGTGATGCCGTTCACTTGCGCGCACGGCGCGAACGGCAGCCGCTCGATGTCCGTGATGATGTTGCCGAAACGGTCGATCCCTATCACAGTGCCGGTGATCCGCTCCTCCTCGTAGATAGGTTCCACATACGGTAGCCGCACCGGGTCGTCGATCGGCGGCCCGAGGTCCTCGAGCGGGAGTCCGTTCGCCAGCGCCGCGGCGACCGGCGCAAAGCGGTCGCGCCCGTGGAAGGTGTTGCTGCCGTTGGGAAGGAAGAGCGAGGCGTTTTCGACGGAGCGCGCAACGCCGCGCACGAACTGCAGCACGCCATTGTCGGGCGCGAGAAACACCTGCCCCTCCCGCTCCACCGCCAGGATCCGCCGCGAGGTGCCGACACCCGGATCCACCACCACGACGAAGATCGTCCCGGCGGGCCAGTACGGCACCACATCGCGCAAAAAGAACGCCGCGCCGAGGAGGTCGAAGGGGGCGATCTCGTGCGAGAGGTCCACCACGGAAGCGTTGCAGCGCGACGCGAGCACGCCCTTCATCGCCGCCACGTACGGATCGCGCGTCCCGAAGTCCGTCAGGAGCGAGATCGTCCGCATCCATTCACTATACTGCCCGCGATGTACGCCACCACCGCGCCGCCGCCGCAGCGCCTCCTCGTCTTCGCCCGCCTGCCGGAGCGCGGCCGCGTGAAGACCCGTCTCGCCGCCGACCTCGGCGACGACCGCGCGCTGGCCGTCTACGAGGCGATGCTCCGCGACCTCCTCCGCTCCATCGGCGCATCCTCAGACGGTACCGAGGTGGAGGTGATGTGGGCGCCGACGGAGAACGCGAGCGGCGACGCGTTGCGCCGCGCATTCGGCGACCATCCGCTGGCCATGCAGACCGGCGAGACCCTCGGCGACCGCCTGGCCATGGCCTTCTCCGAGCGCTTCTTCTTCCATCGCACGATGAAGATCATCGCCATCGGCATCGACGACCCGCGCCTCTCGCGCGAGCTCATCGACCATGCGTTCGCGCTGCTCGACTCGTGCGAGTGGGTCGTCGGGCCGGCCACCGACGGCGGCTACTACCTCATCGGATGCCGCGCCGCCGCGTACGACACGGAGATCTTCGCCGACATCGCCTGGGGCACCGGCGCGGTGCTGTCCAGGACGCTGGAGCGCATCCGCGAGTGGGGCAGCACGGTGGCCACGCTGCCGCCGCGCTCCGACCTCGACGTGCTCGATGATCTACGCCGCTTCGCCGCGGAAGGCGGAGAGGGCGAGGTCGGCGCGCTGCTGCGCGCGTGGGGAATCGCATCATGAAGATCCTCAGCGCCGAGGAGATGCGCAACATCGACCGCCGCGCGACGGAGCGCTTCGGCATCCCGTCGATCGTGCTGATGGAAAATGCGGCGCTCGCGGTCGTCGACGCGATCGCCGAACATTACCCGAGCATCGACCGCGCGGCGATCTTCTGCGGCACGGGCGCGAACGGCGGCGACGGGCTGGCCATCGCGCGGCACCTGGAAAACCGCGGCGTGGTGCCGGTCGTGCTCATCGCCGGCGATCGGGCGAAGTTTCAGGGCGATGCGCGGACGAACTTCGACATCTGCGAGCGGCTCGGCATCCCGATGTACGACGTGCACGAGGACGTCGAGTCGGCGCTCGTGCACGCCGCCGACGCGGACGTCATCATCGACGCGATCTTCGGCACGGGTCTCGACCGCGCGCCGGCCGGCATGTACGCGGACGTCATCCGGGCCGTCGCCGAGCTGCGCCTGCCGGTGGTCGCGGTCGACCTGCCCAGCGGCTTGAACGCGTCGTCGCCGGAGCCGTTCGAGCCGTGCATCCAGGCCGAGGTGACGGTGACGTTCGCCGCGCCGAAGCTCTGCCACGTCTTCGACCCGGCCGCGATGTACTGCGGCGAGGTGATCGTGGCCGACATCTCCATCCCCGAGGCGGCGATCGAGGACGAGAACGTGCGGCTGGCGGTGACGGCGACGCGCGACGTGGCGCCGCTCTTCGCGCCGCGCGCGGCATCGACGCACAAGGGGACGTACGGCCACGTGGCCATCATCGCCGGGTCGGAGGGGCGGAGCGGCGCCGCGGCGCTGGCCGCGCGCGGGGCGATCCGCACCGGCGCGGGGCTGGTCACGGTCGTGACCGACCGCGAGACGGCGGCGCTCGTGCACAACCACTCCGCGGAGTCGATGACGTATTCGGGCGCTGATGTCGCCTCGTTCGTGAACGGCAAGTCGGCGGCTCTGATCGGGCCCGGACTGGCGGACGACGACGCGTCGTACGAAGCGATCCGCGAGCTGGTGGCGAAGATCGAAGTGCCGCTGGTCATCGATGCCTCGGCTTTGAACGCCTTCGCCAGCAAGCTCGGCTCATTCGGAAAAGGCCGCGTGCTCACGCCGCATCCCGGCGAGCTGGCGCGGCTCATCGGCCGCGACACGAAATGGATCAACGCGAACCGCATCGAGGCCGCGCGCCACGCGGCGCGCGAGGCCTCGTCCGTGGTCGTGCTCAAAGGCCACCAGACGCTGATCGCCGACCCGGACGGCTACGTGAACGTGAACCCGACCGGCAACCCCGGCATGGCCAGCGGCGGGATGGGCGACGTGCTGGGCGGCATCATCGCCGCGCTTCTGGCGCGCGGCGTCGACGCGTTCGAGGCGGCCATCGCCGGCGTGTACCTGCACGGCTTTGCCGGCGACCTCCTGGCCGAGGAGTTGGGCGACGCGGGGCTGACGGCGATGGATCTCGCCGAGCGGCTGCCCATCGCGATGAAGCGCTTATGAGACGCTGGGTCGCGCGCACCGAGGAGGAAACGGCCGCCACCGGCCGGGAGATCGCCCGCCTCCTGCCGCGCGATGCCGTCGTGCACCTCGTCGGCGACCTCGGCGCGGGGAAGACGTTCCTGGCCCGGGTCATCGCCACGGAGCTCGGCGCCGATCCGCTGGAGGTCAGCTCGCCGTCGTTCGCCATCGTGCACGAGTACCCGCTCGCCGGAGGCGCGCCGATCATCCACATCGATGGCTACCGCCTCTCCGAGAACCGCCGCGAGTGGCTGGAGATCGGCATCCCGGAGCTCCTCGCCGGCCCGGGCGTGAAGCTGATCGAGTGGCCGAAGCGCGCCTTCGCCGAGTTCGAGGAGGCACACGTGGAGGTGGCGATCGCGGTCGGTGACGACGGCGCGCGGACGATCACATTTGCGACTGGATGAAGCGCAGCTTGTCGGGATTGATCACCGCATCGAGGGCAACGATCCTCCCCTCCTCCACCGCGAACTGGATGACGCTGCGCGCCTCGCCGTTCTCCGTCACGATGAGCGCCGGCGCGCCGTTCACTTCCTCGATGCGCAACGCGATCGACGGCGTGATCTGCCGCGCCAGCCCGAGGTAGAGGCGCGAGACCTCGTCGAAGCCGCGCAGCGGACGGCGGGCGGCGAAGGCCTTGCCGCCGCCGTCGGAGCGGGCCACGACGTCCGCAGCGAGCACGCTGCGCAGCGATGCGACGTCGCCGGCGCGGATCGCGCCGAGGAAGCCTTCGATGAGCCGGCGATGCTCGTCGGGCGGCGGATGGAAGCGGCGCTTCTCCTCCGCGACCCGCTCCCGCGCGCGGTGCAGATGCTGGCGCGATGCCGCGCTGGTGATGCCCAGCGCCTCGGCGATCTCGTTGTGGTCGTGATCGAGGACGTCGTAGAGGAGGAAGACGCCGCGCTCGATGGGCGAGAGGCGCTCGAGCATCATCAATAGTGCGAGCTCGATCTGCTCGTCGCGCTCCACTCGTTTCGCGGCGTCGTCGCCGGTCAGCACCGGCTCCGGCAGCCAGGGGCCGATGTACTCCTCGCGCTGGGCCTGCGCGGACTTGAGGCGGTCGAGGGCGAGGCGGGTGACGATCGTGACGAGGAACGCTTTCGGGTCGCGGATGGCGGCGCGGTCGGCGGCGGCGAAGCGCAGCCAGGCATCCTGGACGAGGTCCTCCGCGTCGGCGGCCGAGCCGAGCATGCGATAGGCGACGGAGAAGAGCAGCCGCCGGTGAGCCTCGAACTCGCTCAACATACAATCGCCATCATGAGCATCACCCCGGACGTCATCGCCAGCCACGGCCTCACATCGGAAGAATATCAACGCATCGAACAGATCCTGGGGCGCGAGCCGAACCTGCTCGAGCTCGGGATCTTCTCCGTGATGTGGTCGGAGCACTGCTCGTACAAGTCGAGCCGCGTGCACCTGAAGAAGTTCCCCACGACCGGGCCGCGCGTGGTGCAGGGACCGGGCGAGAACGCGGGGGTGATCGACATCGGCGACGGCTGGGTCGCGGCGTTCAAGATGGAGTCACACAACCACCCGTCGTACATCGAGCCGTACCAGGGGGCGGCGACCGGCGTGGGGGGCATCCTGCGCGACATCTTCACCATGGGCGCGCGGCCGATCGCCTGCCTCGACTCGCTCCGCTTCGGCGAGCTCGACGCGCCGAAGATGCGCTACCTCGTGGACGGCGTGGTGCGCGGCATCGCCGGCTACGGCAACTGCATCGGCATCCCAACCATCGGCGGGGAGACGTCGTTCCACCCGAGCTACAACGGCAACATCCTGGTCAACGTCTTCGCCTTGGGCGTCGCGCGGCAGGAGAAGATCTTCACCGGGACGGCGAGCGGCGTGGGCAACCCGGTGATCTACGTCGGCTCGAAGACTGGCCGCGACGGCATCCACGGCGCGACTATGGCCTCGGCGGAGTTCGACGAGGCGTCGGAGGAGAAGCGGCCGACGGTGCAGGTCGGCGATCCCTTCACGGAGAAGCTCCTGCTCGAGGCCTGCCTGGAGATCATGGATACGGACGCGATCGTCGGCATCCAGGACATGGGCGCCGCCGGCCTCACGTCGTCGTCGTTCGAGATGGCCGGCCGCGCGGGCACGGGCATCCGGATGGATCTCGACCGCGTCCCGGTGCGGGAGAGCGGCATGACGCCGTACGAGATCATGCTCAGCGAGTCGCAGGAGCGGATGCTGATCGTGGCCAAGCGCGGCCGCGAGGCGGAGGTGATCCGCGTGTTCGAGAAGTGGGACCTGAACGCGGCCACGATCGGCGAAGTGACGGACGACGGCTCCGTGCGGTTGTCGTGGCACGGCTCTCCGGTCGCCAACATCCCCGTGGAACCCATCTCCACCGAGGCTCCTGTCTATCACCGCCCGCTCGCTCCCCCCACCCGCGACATTCCTCCTGTCTTGTCCCGCCCTTCGGTTCCCGACTCCGACCTCACCTCTTCGTTGCTGCGCCTGCTGGCATCGCCGAACCTCTGCTCGAAGCGCTGGATCTGGGAGCAGTACGACACGACGGTGCGCACGAACACGATCGCCCGCTCGGAGCAGCGCGACGCGTCGATCGTCCGGGTGAAGGGCACCGGCCGCGCGCTGGCCATGACCTCGGATGTGAACCCGGTCTACTGCTACCTCGACCCGTACGAGGGCGGCAAACAGGCGGTGGCCGAGGCCGCGCGGAACCTCGCGGTGAGCGGCGCCCAGCCGGTAGCGATCACCGATTGTTTGAACTTCGGCTCCCCCGAGCGCCCCGAGATCATGTGGCAGTTCGCGGAGTGCATCAGGGGCATCTCCGAAGCGTGCCTGGCTTTGTCCACTCCGGTGGTGTCCGGCAACGTGTCGTTCTACAACGAAACGGAGGGGCGCGCGGTCTACCCGACGCCGACCGTTGGCATGGTGGGTCTCCTCTCCTCCGAGAGCCTCGGTTGCGGCGTCCTCTTCCCCTCCTCCGATTTAGACGTGATCCTCCTCGGCGACACCGCCGACGAGCTGGGAGGCTCCGAGTGGGCACAGATGTTTGCTTCGTCCTCCACCGCCCTCCCGCCCCGCGTCAACCTCGCCGCCGAATCGGCTTTGGTGTCGTTGCTCCTGGATCTCCACGAGCAGTCCTTGCTGCGCAGCGCGCACGACCTGTCGAACGGCGGCCTGGCCATCGCGTTGGCCGAGTGCTCCATGGGCCCCATCGGCGTGCACGCCTCCCTCCCCCCCGCCCTCGACGCCGTCGCCGCCCTCAT
>DATEOX010000479.1:0-6159 GCA_035273585.1 Thermoanaerobaculia bacterium | reverse complement strand
GGTTCTGCTGCGTCTACGCCGTCGCCGCCGCCTCGTGGCTCGTGCTGCGGCGCGCCGCCGTCCCGCTGGGCGCGGCGATCGTCATCGCCGTCGTACTGCGCGGCCTGTTCCTCTTCGCCGAGCCGAAGCTCTCCGCCGACGTCTACCGCTATCTTTGGGATGGCCGCGAGTTCGCCTCCGGCCGCAGCCCCTACGCCCGCCCGCCCCTGGACGACGCGCGCATCAACCATCCGGAGATCCCGACCATCTACCCGCCGCACGCCGAGCTGCTGTTCGCCGTCGCGCACACGCTGCCGCTCTGGCGGCTGCTGCTGATGGGGTGCGATGTGGCGCTCATCGTGTTGATGCGCCGGCATCGGCTGGCCATCGCCACCTTCCCGCCGCTGGTCTTCGAAGGCGCATGGAGCGGGCACGTGGAGGTCGTCGCCGCGCTGCTGCTCGCCGTCGCCTACCTGCGCGACTCCGGCGCGGCGGGCGGGTGGGCGGCGGGGGTGAAGGTGATCCCGCTCGCCGCGTTGCCGGCGCTCGTCGCGCGATCGAACAGCCGCACGCGCTTCGCCATCACGGCCGCGGCGGCCGTCATCATCCCCGCGATCCCCTTCCTGATCGCTGGCCCGCTGATGCCCGGCATGCGCGACTACGCCACGCGCTGGATCTTCAACTCGCCGGCGTACGACCTCGTCTTCGCCGCCGTCGATCGGTTGGCCATCAAAGATGCGTGGACGGCGATCAAGGATCCGCTGCACCTCGAGCGGATCTCCGACTGGGTCTACCGTCACGTCTACTCCGACTTCGTCACGCGCGCGGTGCTCGCGGTGATCGCGATAGTGCTCATCATCATCGCGGCGAAGAAGAAGCGCGTGGCGGATTCCGTCGGCGCGCTGCTCATCGTCTCGCCGGCCATTCATCCCTGGTATTGGCTCGTGGCGGCGCCCGTCGCAATGCTGGAAGGGTCGCGTCTCTACGTCGCGCTGGCGCTCTGCGCGCCGTTCTCCTATCTGCTCTACGACGGCGCGCCGAAGTGGGCGG
The DNA here is from genome assembly GCA_035273585.1 of Thermoanaerobaculia bacterium. GTDB lineage: Bacteria > Acidobacteriota > Thermoanaerobaculia > Gp7-AA8 > Gp7-AA8 > JAFAVZ01. The sequence goes on along the minus strand of DATEOX010000479.1, from coordinate 5,130 downwards.
TGTACGCGCTCTGCTATGCCGTGCCGCTCATCTCGCTGCTTCGGCCTTCAGCGAGCGGGTCATCAGGCGCTGGATCGCGTTGATGGGCGGCTCGTCCTCGTACAGCACGCGGTACATCTCCGTGGTGATCGGCATCTCGATGCGGTGCCGCTCGGCGAGCTGTTTGGCCGACTTCGACGTCCGTACCCCCTCGGCGATGAGGCGCGTCTCGGCCAGGATGTCGGGCAGGCGCTTCCCCCTGCCGAGGGCCACGCCGACGCTCCGGTTGCGGGAGAGCGAGCCGGTGCAGGTCAGGACCAGGTCGCCCATGCCGGCCAGGCCGGCGAACGTCTCCGGGCGGCCGCCCAAGCCGACGCCGAGGCGGGAGATCTCGTGCAGGCCGCGGGTGATGAGCGCCGCGGTGGTGTTGTGCCCGAGGTCGAGCCCTTCCAGCACGCCGGCGGCGATGGCGATCACGTTCTTGAGCGAGCCGGCCAGCTCCACGCCGACCACGTCGTCGGTGTTGTAGACGCGGAACGTCGTGCCGGACATCACCCGCTGGATTTCCTCGGAGAAACGCGCGTCGTGCGACGCCACCACGGCTGCGGTCGGATGTCCTTTCGCCGTCTCCAGGGCGAACGTCGGGCCGGAGAGGGCGGCGAAGGCCTGCAGTTGCGCGCCGAGGACGGCGCCGGTCAGCTCGGACATCCGCTCCAGCGTCTCGTTCTCGATTCCCTTCGTGCCGGAGATCACGCTGATGGGCCGGGTGAGGTGCCGGCGCAGGTCGTCGAGCACGCGGCGGTAGTGATGGCTGGGCACGACCATGAAGATCGTGTCGCTGAACGCCGCCGCTTCCGCGAGGTCGCTCGTGGCCCGGATCTTCGCTCCGAACGGGATGTTCGGCAGGTAGACGGGGTTCGTCTCCGTCTCGCGCATGGCGCCGGCCACTTTCGGGTCGTGCGCCCAGAGCAGCACGTCGTTGCCGCAGCGCGCCGCGACCATGGCCATGGCCGTGCCGAAGCTTCCCGCGCCGATCACCGACAGCTTCACGCGTCTTCCTTTCCCTCGCCCATCCGCCGCTCCCGTCCCTGCGTGAGCCGGGCGATGTTCGAGTGGTGCTTGGCGATGATGGCGATGGCGATGACGATGCTGATCACCATCCGCCAGAACGGTCCGTGGGCGAGGAACTGGATGAACAGCGGGATCGAGGCGGCGGAGATGATCGAGGCGAGCGAGACGAAGCGCGTCGTGACGATGACGAGCAGGAAGACGATCACCGCCGCGGCCACCACGCGCGCGTCGAGGGCGAGGAACGCGCCGGTGGCGGTGGCCACGCCCTTGCCGCCGTGGAAGCGCAGCCAGAGTGGGAACATGTGGGCCAGGACGGCGATCAGCGCGCCGAGGGCGATCCAGAACTCGCGGGAGTGGAGCGGGCTCGTGTCGATGGTGCCGGCCAGCGGCCAGTCGGCGCGACCGACCAGCCAGCGCGAGAATGCCACCGCAGCGTACCCTTTCGCGATGTCCAGGATGAGGGCGATGATGCCCGGCAGCTTGCCGAACGTGCGGGCCACGTTCGTCGCCCCGACGTTGCGGCTCCCATGCTGCCGAATGTCCGCTCCGGCGAACGCGCGCACCACGAGGTAGCTGAACGGGATCGACCCGATGAGGTACGTCCCGAGGACCAGCGCGACCGGCAGCATTGGGCCATTGTACGTGTCATCCTGAGCCGCGAAGACGGCGAAGGATCCGTACCGCAAGATGGGTACGGATCCTTCGCTTCGCTCAGGATGACACTTACTGTAGCGCCGGCGCCGGCAGCACCGTGGGGAGGTTGTTCGTGGTGTTGTTCACCACCGCGTTGTTGCCGTGCGACTGCACGCCGGCCGCGCTCACCGACGTGCTGTTGTGGGTGATCGTCGAGTTGTACAGGCGGACGCTCGCACCGTTGAGGGACGACACGCCGATGATGTTGTGGTTGATCTTCGTGTACGAGATGTCCGCATCGGTCGACGCGGCCTCGGCGAAGACGCCGGCCGAGCCGTTCTCGGAGAGCTGGCAGGAGCCGACCGTGGCCTTGGCGTTCTGGATCAGGTCGATGGCCGAGGCGCCGTTGTGCAGGATGGCCGACGAATCGACGTCGAGGCTCGTGGCACCCGCGCCGGCGCCGGAGACCCGCACGCCCTGCGCCAGGTTGTTGTCGATCGTGCAGTTGCGGATCACGACCTGCACGTTGGCCACCGTCGTGTTCACGTCGACGCCGATGCCCGGGTTCCCCCGGAAGCCGAAGATCCTGCAGTTCTCCAGGATCACCTTCTTCGCGGAGAGGACGCGCACGCCGCGGATTCCGGTGATGCCGCCCTCGATGTCGAGGTTGCGCAGGACCACGGTCGCGAGCGGGTCGGCCACGAAGTCGGTGATGTTGATCGACACGCCGGTCGTGCCGGAGGCGAGGATACCGGACAGGAACGGGGCGCCGTCGATGGTCAGCGATTTCGTGATCGTCACGGCGCCGAAGCCGCCCGGATCGAGGACGTCGATGATGCCGTTCTTGGCGGTTTTGGAGTGCGCGCCGGAGAACGTCTTGCAGGGGGCGGTGCGGCTGCAGGGATTGAGGTCATCGCCGACTCCCGAGACCCAGGTACGGGTCTGGGCCGAGGCGACGGTCGCGGAGAGGATGAGGACCAGGGTCGCGAAGATGAAGAGACGGGCTGCCTTCATGGGAACTCCTTTCAGGACATCTGACATGTTTCGAGCCGCTCGAGGACGATTTCGAGCGGCGCCTCCGGGCTGACTGAGTCGATTCCCGGAATGTAGGTCCGAAAAGGAGTCAAAACTGTGAGGGGCGTCATGTTTCGACGCCCCTCACAGAAGATTACTGGAGGGAAGGCGCCGGGATGAGCGCCGGGAGGGTGTTGGTGGTGTTGCCGATGACCGCGTTGTTGCCGTGCGAGATCACGTTGCCGTTGATGGACGTGCTGTTCTCCACGAGCTGCGAGTTGTAGAGGCGGATCACGCCGCCGTTGAGCGCGGAGGCAGCGATGATGTTCTGCGACATGCGCGTGTAAGCCACGTCCGCCAGCGTCGACCCCGCCTCGGCGAAGACTCCCGCCGAGCCGTTCTGCGACAGGTCGGACGAGCCGACGATGGCCCGCGCGTTGGCGATCAGGTCGACGGCGGTGTTGTCGTTCTGGTTGATGGTGCTTCCTTCCACGTCCAGCGACGTCGCCCCGCCGGCCGCGCCGTTGACGCGGATGCCCTGGGCGATGTTGCCGGTGATGACGGTGTTCCGCACCAGGACGTTCAGGTTCGCCACCGTGGTGCTGACGTCGATGCCCCGGCCAGGGTTGCCGCGGAAGCCGAGGATGCGGCAGTTGTCGATCACCACCTTCTTGGCGGAGCTGATGTTGACGCCGCGCAGCCCGTTGCCCGCCCCCTCGATGTCGAGGCCCCGGAGGGTGACGATGGCGTTCGGGTCGGCCACGAAGTCGGTGATGTTGACGTTGATGCCGTTCGTCGCCGCGGCCAGGACGCCGGCCATGAACGGGGTGCCGTCGATCGTGATCGACTTCGTGATGGTCACGGCGCCGTAACCGCCCGGGTCGAGCACGTGGATGTATCCCTGCCGGGCCGTCTTCGAGATCGCTCCCGCGAACGTCTTGCAGGGGGCCGTGCGGCTGCACGGGTTGACGTCGTCGCCGACGCCGGAGACCCACGTACGCGTGGCCTGCGCCGACGCGCTCGTGGCAAGGAGCACGATCGCCAGAATCGAGAGAGAGAGCTTGATCATCTTCATGATGGAATCAGTTTCCTTTCACGCCCCGCACATGTCTGTGATGGAGAGCACAACATGGAGAGGATGCGCCGCGGGGCCTGCGTGCGCACCCCCTCCACAAAAGGACTACTGAAGCGTCGGGGCCGGGATGATGGCCGGCAGGGTGTTCACGTTGTTGCCGATGACGGAGTTGTTGCCGTGCGACTGCACGCCGGCCGCGCTCACGGACGTGTTGTTGTGCGTGATCTGCGAGTTGAACAGCCGGACGACCGCGCCGTTGAGCGACGAGACGCCGATGATGTTGAACTGCATGCGCGTGAAGGAGATGTCGGCGTCGGTGCTCCCCGCCTCCGCGAACAGGCCGGCCGAGCCGTTCTGGGAGAGCTCCGAGAAGCTCACCGTGGCCTTCGCGTTCGCCAGCAGGTCGACCGCGCTCGCGCCGTTCTGAACGACCGTCGAGTTCTCCATGACCAGTTGGGTCGGGTTGCCGGCGGCGCCGCTGACCAGCACGCCCTGCGCCAGATTGTTGCTGATCGTGGTGTTGCGGAGCACGATCTGCACGTTGGCCACGGAGGTCAGCACGTCGACGCCAGTGCCGGGGCTGCCCCGGAAGTTGAAGATGCGGCAGTTCTCGATGATGACCTTCTTCGCCGAGAGGATGCGCACGCCGCGGTTGCCGGTCACGGCTCCCTCGATGTCCAGGTTGCGCAGGATCACGGTCGCCAGCGGGTCGGCCACGAAGTCGGTGATGTTGATGATGACTCCCGTGGTCCCGGAGGCGAGGAGGCCGGCGTGGAACGGGCCGCCATCGATGGTCAGCGACTTGCCGACCGTGACGGCGCCGAAGCCGCCCGGATCGACGGCGTTGATGATGCCGTTCTTCGCTGTCTTGCTATGCGCGCCGGCGAACGTCTTGCACGGCGCGGTGCGGCTGCACGGGTTGTCGTCGGCGCCTACGCCCGAGACCCAGGTACGCGTCGCCTGCGCGGACGCGGAAGTGGCCAGGAGGACGATGGCCAGGACGGTGAAGGATAGACGGAGCGCTTTCATATGGTTCAAATCCTTTCAGGTGAGTGTAGGCCCCTGATTTTTGGTTAAAAAAAGAGCCGCCCCACGATGTGGGCGGCTCCCGTGGTGACCGAGGTATGTGCGTCGCTGCTACTGGACGTTGATCCCCGCCGGCAGCGTGTTCGTGGTGTTGTTCACCACCGCGTTGTTCTGGTGCGACAGCACGTTGCCGTTGATGGAAACGGCGTTGTGCGTCATCGACGAATTGTAGAGGCGGACGGCGGCGCCGTTCAGCGCCGAGGCGCCGACGACGTTGTGCCCGATCAGGGTGTACGCCACGTCCGCGTCCGTCGTGCCTGCCTCGGCGAAGA
>DATEOX010000478.1:0-10438 GCA_035273585.1 Thermoanaerobaculia bacterium | reverse complement strand
GACGCTGACGGCGCACATCACCCCCGGGCACACCCGCGGCTGCACGACCTGGACGATGCGCGCCGCCGGCCGCGACGTGGTCTTCCTCTGCAGCGCCACCGCCCCGTCCGAGTACCGCCTCACCGGCAACCCGCAGTGGCCCGACGCCGTGGCCGACTACCGCCGCACGTTCGCCGCGTTGCGCGCCCTCCCGTGCGACGTCTTCCTCGCCTCGCACGGCAGTTTCTTCGACCTGCAGTCGAAGATCGGCCATCCGGAACGGTTCGTCGATCCGGAGGGGTACCGGGCGCACATCGACGCGCTGGAGCGGGCGCTGGAGAAGAGGGTGCAATGACCCGGTTCATCGACCTCAGCCACCCCATCGCCGACGGCACCGTGACCTACCCCGGCCTCCCGCCCGTCCGCATCAGCGACCATTTCAACCATCAGACATCCGTCGCGCGATATGCGCCGGGGACCACGTTTCACATCGCGCGGATCGAGATGGTGGGGAACAGCGGGACCTATGTCGATGCGCCGAGCCATCGGTACGAGGGGGCGGATGATCTGGCTCAGATCGGGCTCGAAAGGGTCGCCAACCTCGAGGGCATCGTCATCGATGCACGGGAAGCGAAGCGGATCATCGATGGCTCCTTCTTCCTCTCCCGCGATGTCCGAGGCAGGGCGGTCATCGTCAAGACAGGGTGGTCGAGGCACTTCGGAAGCGAGCAGTACGGGAAGGGTCATCCCTATCTGACGGAGGGGGCGGCGCAGTGGCTGGTCGAAGCGGGCGCGGCGCTGGTCGGCATCGATTCGGTGAACATCGACGACACCGCTACGGGCGAGCGGCCGGTGCATACGACACTGCTCCGGGCGGGCATCCTGATCGTCGAGCATCTGGCGAGCCTCGATGCGCTGCCGGCGGACGGCTTCCGTTTCTTCGCCGTGCCGCCCAGGGTGCGGGGGATGGGATCGTTTCCGGTGCGGGCCTTCGCCCTTGTCGAGAAGCACAGCGAGGAATGAACGCTCTCCGCCTTCTCGTTGCGCCGAATAACTTTCCATGGGAGGCGCGTAGTGAACCAACTCCGGGTGTACGGGCTGACGTGTGTCGTCATGCTCGCGGCTCTCGCCGCTCCGCTGTTTGCGACGACCATCGTCATGCCGTCCGACGACCAGCTCGTGGCGAAGTCGCCGGTCATCGTCGAAGGGACCGTGCTCAGCAGCAGCGCGGTCGACCATGACGGGCGCATCTGGACCGAGACCCTCCTCCGCGTCGACAGATCGATCAAAGGCAAGACCGAGGGGACGATCACCATCCGCGAGATCGGCGGCGTGATCGACGGGCGCATCACGAAAGTTTTCGGCAGCCCGGAGTACCGGGCCGCCGAGCGCGTCCTCGTCTTCCTCGAGGCCCATCCGGCGGGCGGCTACCGCACCATCGACCTCTATGTCGGCAAGTTCACCAGCGAGCAGACGCTGGACGGCCGCAGGCTCTGGACGCGCGACGACGCGCAGGAGAACGTCACCCTCCTCGGCTCGGACTTCGCGCCGCTCGCCGGGCGCAACATCCAGCGCGACGCGGCCGGCTTCGAGTACTTCATCAGCGAGACGGCCGCCGGCCGGACGGCGCCGATGACCTACGGCGTGGAGAACCCGGTCATCGACCGCTCCGCGCGCTTGCGCAACGGCAGCGGCCTGATCTCCGCGCCGGATTTCACCCTCATCGACGAGCCGAACGTCTACCGCTGGTTCGCCTTCCAGAACAACCAGAGCGCCACCTGGCGCGTGTACGGCACGCAGCCGGGCTACAGCGGCGGCGGCGCGAGCGAGGTGCAGACCGGCCTCAACTCGTGGAACACCTGCCCGGGGACGAAGATCCGCTACACCTACGGCGGCACCATCACCTCCACGCCGGGCGGGCTCGACCGGGAGAACGGCATCAACGAGGTGCTCTTCAACGATCCGCTGAACGAGATCAGCGGCTCGTGGAGCCCGAGCAGCGGCGGCGTGGTCGGCCGCGGCGGCTTCAACGGCGTGGACTTCGGCGGCTCCTGGACCTCGCCGTTCACCGCCGACGCCGGACATCAGCAGCAGACCTACGCCACGACCTACAACATCACCGAGGGGAACCTCGTGATCCAGGACAACGTGTCGTCCAGCACGGGGATCTCCAGCAACCGGCTGGCGGAGATCATCGCCCACGAGTTCGGCCACACCCTCGGCCTGGGGCACAGCACCGTTCCCGGCTCGCTGATGTGGCCCAGCGTCACGGGGCTCGGACCGGGACTCCGTTCCGATGACCAGAAGGCGGCGCAGTGGCTTTATCCGGACGGCTCGACGCCCGCCCCGACGCCGGGCGGCAGCGTCCCGGCCGCGCCGACGAACCTGGCGGCGACGCCGAGCGGGACGAACGTCACCCTGCGCTGGACGGACAACGCCTCGAACGAGACCGGCCAGTCCGTCTACTACGCGATCGGCAGCGGCTTGTTCCAGAAGATCGGCGACCTGAGCGCCGGCGCGACGACCGTGACGCTCACCGGCTTCGCCACCGGCACCTACCGGATGTACGTCGTCGCCTTCAACGACGCCGGCCAGTCGGCGCAGTCGAACATCGTCACGGTCACCATCGGCAACGCGCTCGCGGCGGCGTTCAACGTCTCGCCTGCCTCCGGCGTGGCGGGGGAGACGAACTTCGCCTTCACCGACGCCTCCAACGGCACGATCAGCTCGCGCTTCTGGAACTTCGGCGACGGCACCGCGTCGACGTCCGCCTCGCCGACGCACGTCTACGCCGCGGCTGGCGTCTACACCGTCACGCTGACCGTCACCGGCAGCGGCGGAACGACCTCCTCCGCGCAGAAATCGATCACCGTCACCGGCCCCTCGGTCGTGATGAAGGCGCAGTTCACCTGGTCGCCGGCGAATCCGATCGCAGGGCAGGAGGTCGGCTTCACCGACCAGTCCACCGGCAACCTGACGGCGTGGGTGTGGAACTTCGGCGACGGCGGCATCTCATCCGAGCAGAACCCACTGCACCGCTACAACAGCGCCGGGACGTACACCGTCACGCTGACCATCTATCGCAACGCGGAGGCGCTGGCGGCGACGAAGACGATCACCGTGTCGTCGGGCAATCCCGTGACGCCGAACATCGGCGCGGCGTTCGACGTCTCGGCCGCATCGGTCAGCGTCGGGCAGAGCATCGCCTTCACCGATCGGTCGAGCGGCTCGCCGACGAGCTGGAGCTGGAGCTTTGGCGACGGCAGCTTCTCCTCGCAGCAGAACCCCTCGCACTCCTACGCGGCGCCGGGCAGCTACGCCGTGACCCTCACCGCCTCGTCCGGGACCTCCAGCGCCGCGGCGACGAAGACGATCGCCGTCTCGTCGGCGAACGTCGCCTACCGCTCGCTGGTCTCCGTCACCGCGCAGACGAACGGCGTCGGCGGCTCGGTGTGGCGGACGGAGCTCAGCCTCTTCAACGCCGGCGCGCAGCCGGTGAGCATCAACCTCTCCTTCATCCCCGGCGCGGGCGGTGAGGTGTTGACCCGCTCGCTCGTGCTCAATCCGAAGCAGTCGAAGACGTACGCGAACGCGTTGCTGGAGATCTTCGACCTCCCCTCCGGCGCCGGCGCGCTGGCCATCGAGGGGACGAGCGCCGCGTCGTCGGCGAGCCTGAAGGTCTCCTCGCGCACGTTCACCAACGGCACGAGCGGCACGTACGGGCAGGCCGTGCCGGACGTCGTCTCCGCCGACCTGCAGCAGACGCTGTACATGACCGGCCTGGCCTCCGATCCGTCGTACCGGACGAACATCGGCCTGGTGAACCGCAGCAGCGCGCCGGTCGCGGCGACGATGCTCCTGATGGATGCCAACGGCGCGACCCTCGGCTCGACGCAGGTCACGGTGCCGTCCGGCAGCTTCCAGCAGGCGGCCCTCTCCGGATACTTCCCGCAGGCCGGCACCGCCGCGCAGACGGGGATGACGCTGCGCGTCTCGGCATCTGCCGCCGATGCGCTCAGCGCGTATGCCTCGGTCGTCGACAACCGGACGCAGGACCCGATCTACATCCAGGGCATCCCGGCCGACGCGTCGGGCCGCCTCCTGCTGCCGGCCGTCGGCCGCGCGCCCGGCGCGAACGGGACGTTCTGGCGCAGCGACGTCACCTTCCACAACCCGACCGGTACCACGCTGACGCTCGCCCTCCGCTACCTCGCGGCGGGCCTCGACAACCGCGGCGTGCAGGCGCGCAGCCTCACGCTGCCCGCGGGCCGGACGACGACGCTCAGCGACATTCTCGACTGGCTCGGCCTCTCCGCCGGCAGCGGCGCGCTGGAAGTGAAGTGGACCGGCGGCACCGGTCCGGTGATCTCCAGCCGCACCTACACGACCACCGACAACGGAGGCACGTTCGGGCAGTCGATCGACGCCGTCTCGTCCTTCGGCAGCGACCGCTGGGTGCCGGGCCTCCGCTCCGATGCGAGCTTCCGCTCGAACGCCGGCTTCGTCAACGCCGGCAACGATACGATCGGCATCGCCCTCACGCTCCTCGCCGCGAACGGGCAGCAGCTCGCCACCGGCTTCGTCTCGCTCCCGCCGCAGTCGATGGCCCAGACCTCCATCGCGTCGCTCTTCCCCGGCGTCGACGTCGCGTCGCTGGGCAGCGTCACGCTGCAGGCGCACACGGACGGCACGGGCCTCTTCGTCTACGGCTCGATCGTTGACAACGCGTCGGGAGATCCGGTCTTCTACGCGGGTCGATGAGAGACAGCGAGCTGTTGCGGCATTTCCTCGCCGCAATCGCCTACCGGACGCAGAAGGCGCTGCGCGGCGCCCCGGAGTCGTTCGCCGACTTCCGGGCCGCCGCCGGCGTCCGCACTCCGCGCGAGCTGCTGCGTCACATGACCAGCGTCCTCGGCTACGCCCGGACGTTCCTCGTCGGCGGCGAGTACACCGCCGACCCGCTCCCCGACATGCCCGCGGAGATCGCCCGCTTCCACGCCATGCTCCAAGACCTCGGCGCGCGCCTCGCCGCCGCCGAGCAGTTCCCGTCGGACGCGGAGGTGCTGCAAGGCCCGTTCTCCGATGCGATGACCCACGCCGGCCAACTGGCCCTGCTCCGCCGCCTCCACGGCTCGCCCGTCCCGCCCGAGAACTTCATGAAGGCGGACATCCGCCCGGACAACCTCGGCCCGGAGCAACCCGAGCCGCGCGCATTCGGGCGGAGGGATGGGCAGTGGGATCCGCGGGGGGTGGTGGACGAAAGGGCGGATTAGCCTGTCATCCTGAGCCGCGAAGACGGCGAAGGATCTCCCGGTGCTTGCGAGGAGATCCTTCGCCCTCTGCGGGGCTCAGGATGACAGACCGGTTACCCAATCTGCTCCAATATCTCCTCCACCGTCGCCCTCCGGCACGTGTACATCGGCGTGTCGCGCACGGTGTACTTTGACGACTCCGTCTCGCGCAGCTCCTGGACCAGGTCGAGGAACTCCGCCGGGGAGTCGGCTTCGAAGGCGACCACGAAGTCCTGATCGTCGAGGCCGAAGGAGTACGTCGTGTTGATCTTCACCCGCGGGTACTTGTGGCCGATGGCGATGTGCTCGTTCATGATGCGCTGCCGGTCGGACTGCGGCAGCAGGTACCAGTCGCGCGTCTTCACGAACGGGTAGACGAAGAGGAACGGCTTCTTGCCCGGCACGATCTTCAGGCGCCGCCCTTCCTGCCCCTCGTGCACATGCTCGTCGACGTACTGCGAGTGCTTGGTCATGGCCAGATACGAGAACGGCATCTCGATCCAGCCGCCGATGGCGGAGCGGTTGATCTCCGCCGCCATCTGCTGGAACGGCTCGATGTCGTAGCCGATGCGCCAGAGCATGAAGTCGACGCCGGTCTTGAGGCCGACGGTCGAATACGGCAGGACCATCATCGGCCCCGTGTACTTCTGGATGATCTCCGCCAACTGACGCTTGGCGTCGGCCTTGGCCTGCCACGTCTCGCGCCGGAAGGCGCGGTCGACGCGGAAGAACATGAAGTTCACGAACTGGCGGGCCACCGCCTTGTCTTCGGTCCGCGCGGGCTGGGTCTCGGGCTGCACTGTGGTCGTCATGATCCGGCGATTCTATGCCGGAACGCCTGCGGGATGTCGCCCCCGGCGCGCAGCAAACGCTCCGTCTCTTCCACGCTCAGGAACCTCTCCACCGGGATGTCCCGCCCGAACACGCTCACGGCATACTCCGCGACAGCGAGAGGAGCCTCGGCCAGCGGGTCGTAAGCCAGTCCGTCCGCGCACGCCACGTAGTGCGTCGTCCAGGCGAGATGGGGGAAGCGGCGAGGGATGAGCGGCGCGTGGAACGTCGAGTCGCCGAACAGGCGAACATCGCGCAATCGGCCGATCCACGGCGACCGTCCTTCCGCCAGCAGCCGTGCGGCGAGATCGCACGCCGTCGACACACAGTCCACGCGCGCATTGTACGAGCGCAAAGCGGTTCCGTCGTTTACGATGCGTGCGCCATGCAGCGCCCCGCGCAAACGACGCCGAGCGCGAGCCCGACGGCCCGCTCGTACCAGCAGATGCTGACCAAGCTGCTGCGGCACGGCGCGTACGCGCAACTGCGCAAGATCGTCGACAAGACCCTGGCCGCGGACCTCTCGCCGGTGCTGCCGCTGCTGCTCGAGGAAGACCGCAACCGCGTCCTCTCCCTGCTCATCGAGGCGGGCAAGGCGGCGCGCGCGCTGCTCGAACTCGACGACGCCGACCTGCACGAGATCCTCGACCCGCTCGACGACTCGACCATCGCCTCGATCTGCAGCTCCTCGGCGCCGGACGATGCCGCCGACCTGCTCGATGTCCTCGACGACGATCGTCGCCATCGCATCCTCGAGCACCTCGGCGCGACGCAGGGAGCCAAGCTCGAGTCGCTCCTGGAAGGGGAGGAGGAGACCGCCGGCTCACTGATGAACATTGACTTCCTGGCCCTCGACGAGGAGCTGACCGTCGGCCAGGCCATCGAGGCCATCCGCCAGTACCCGCGCAAGGAGTCGTTCTTCTACGTCTATTGCGTCGACGCCGAGGGGCACCTGGTTGGCGTGCTGTCGCTGCGCAATCTCATCCTCGCCCCGCCCGACGCGCAGCTCCGCTCGACCATGGTGCAGAGCGTGGTGCGCACGCAGGTCGACTCCGCGCCGGAGGAGGTCGCGCAGCTCGTCTCGAAGTACGACCTCCTCTCCATCCCGGTGGTCGATCATCAGAACCGGCTGGTCGGCGTCGTGACGGTCGACGACGTGCTGGACGTGATCCAGGAGCAGGCCGAGGAAGACCTGCTGCACCTGGCCGGCGTCGATGTATCGGAGCGGGTGACGACGCCCGCCTGGGAGTCGTTTCGCTCCCGCCTGCCGTGGCTGGCCATCAACCTGGCCACGGCGTTCCTCGCATCGTGGGTGGTGCGCCTCTTTCAGGGGACGATCGAAAAGTGGGCGGCGCTGGCGGTGTTCATGCCCATCGTGGCCGGGATGGGGGGCAACGCCGGCACGCAGACGCTCACGGTCTTCGTTCGGGGGCTGGCCCTCGGCGAAGTGGACTGGAGCACCGGCTGGCGGCCGATCGCGAAGGAAGTGCTGGTCGGCTTCGGCAACGGCGTGGCGAACGGCCTGCTGACGATGCTCATCGTCGGCTTCTGGACCGGCGACTGGGTGCTGGCCGGGATCCTCTTCCTGGCCATGATCTTCAACCTGGTCGTCTCCGGCTTCGCCGGCGGCCTCGTGCCGCTCGCGCTGGAGCGCCTCGGCTTCGACCCCGCCATCGCGAGCTCGATCTTCGTGACGACGTTCACGGACGTCTGCGGCTTCTTCTCGTTCTTGGGGCTGGCCACGCTGGCGATGCGCTTCTTCGCCCACGCGTAACGGGCCCCCTCACGAAGAACCCTCGCCCCGCTTGCGGGGAGAGGGTGCCGCGAAGCGGCGGGTGAGGGGGCGCTCCTACCTCTTCGGTCTTGGCCGCGGCGCCACATTCTCCAGCAACCGCAGGAAGACGCGCGGCACGCCGCCGTACAGCGGCTCCGTGGCCACGCGGTCGTAGAGGAAGCCCACCCGCCCGGTGCCCATCAGCACCACCGCGGGGTCGCCCTCGAAGTCGCCCGACGCGGCGACGGCGAACTTGCCTTCGAGGACCGTCGAGTCGCTGCGGCGCCGGACGCGCGAAGCGTAGACGTCGCCGCCGCCGCTGAAGGCGACCACGAACTCCACGCCGTCCCACACCACGGAGGGCTGCTCGAGGCCGGGGCCGGTGGCCACGCGCGAGTCGGTGAGCAGGAAGCCGAACGGATCGACGTAACGGCCGTTGATGCCCGTGCCGTCGGCGTACGCCACGATGAACTCCTGGTTGTCCCAGGCGACCGCGGGCGAATGCTCATCATCCGGCGTCGCGGCGATGTCGAACGGATCTTCGAGGAGCAGCATCTGAGGCACGTAGAACGAGACGCCGCGGACATTCCCCTGGAACATCGGCTCGAGCGGCGGAACGCGTTCCTCGATCCGCTCCTCCCACACCACGAGGGCGATGTCGAAGCCGAACGCGATCCGCGGCGAAACGGCATTGTCCACCTCGGCGATGACCACCGGCTGTGCGTCGCGGAACGACGCCGTCGAATCGTCGAAGCGGATGGCCATCACGTTGCGCGTCTCGCAGTCGAGCCAGGTGATGACCGTCGTGCCGGCGTCGGTGGCCATGTCGAAGTCGCCGGTGTAGCAGCCGGGAACGGCGATCGGAGTTGTCTCGCGGAACTGTCCGGCCTTCGTCACGCGCCGGAGATAGATCCGGTCCCCCTCCTCCCAGCCGACCACGAAGTCCGAGCCGTCGAAGACCACGTGCGGGTTGCGCTGCACGGCCTCGGTGCTGCTGACGCGGATGCCGCGGCCGTCGAGGCGCACGCCGGACGGCGTCACGCGTCCGATGTATACGCGCGGCTGCGAGAGGTCGTTCTGCGACTCCTCCCAAGCCGTCAGGAAGGTCGTGCCGTCGTACGCGCCGGCCGGGCGGCGCTGCGCGGCAGCGGCGGCGTCGAGCATGATGGCGTCGCCGGCGGGCGTCGGGGCGAGGAGCCGGCCTAGGATGTCGCTGTTGCCGGCCGGGTTCGCATCGACCCAGGCGGCGAACGCGCGGCGCCCGTTGGAGGCGATGGAGGGACCGGCGCCCGGCTGGGAGATGGCGAAGGGCTGGGCGACGACCGTGCCGTCGGCGTTCAGCCGCAGGCCCTGGACCACCACCTGGCTGTCGCCGATCACGGTGAACGTGCCGATGTATTCGTTGCCTACCGAGGCGAGGGAGGTGATGTCGTCCGGCCGGCCGCTCAGCGGGATCGTGACGAGCGCGCCGAGGGAGCCGTCGCGGCCGACGCGCCGCGTGAAGAGCGTGTTCTCCGCCGCCGAGTTCGCGTGCGGCGCGGCCATCAATACCAGGTAGTCCGAGCCGTTCGATGAGAGCGCGGCGAAACGGCCGTCGCCGACGCGGGTCAGCGCGCTGTCCATCGGATGCCCGCTCGCGTCGAGGCGGAGCACGGAGACGGTCGCCGCGTCGCCGATGAACGCCTGCGTCGCCATCAGGAACTCCGAGCCGTTTGACGCCACCAGCGGCTTCGGACTTCCTCCCTCCTCGGACGGAATCGGGATCTCCGACTCGAGCAACTGCCCCTCGCCGTCGAGCACGGCCACGAACCGCTTGAACGCGTTCGGCCCGTCCTGTCGGCCGTAGCCGATGACCACCCGCGAGCCGTTCGAGGCCACCGGCTGCTGCGAGTCGGTGTAGAGGATGCCGGTGATGTTCAGCGGCTGGGCGGGAGAGACGAGCCGTCCGTCGCGGTCGAGCCGCGCGACGCTCAGGCTGCCGAGCTGGTTCTGGATGAGGATCAGGTAGGCGCGCCCGGTCCAGACGACCGTGGCGTTGATGACCCGGTCGGCCACGCGGATGTTCGTCTTGTCCAGCACCTCTCCGGAAGCCGTGACGCGCGTCGCATAGAGGTTCGTGTACGCGCTGCCGCGGAGGTCGTTCCAGATGACGAGGAAGTTGTCGCCGTCGGACGCGACCTGCGGGTGGAACTGGATGAGCTCGGCTGGTCCGTAGACCGGCGCCGAGAGCGGAATCTCCGCCCCGCTGACGGCCAGCGCGGCGATAAACATTGTCACGAGAATGACTAAACGGCGTCGATTCATGGCGGTGATACGCGTCTCTCCGGTCGGTCGTTTACGGCTGCGGTTGTGGAAACAGAAAATGTTCTTTGTCAAGTGCACAAAAAGTGCTGCAACGGATGAGTCATTTTGCACGTAAAGTTTGTGTATAGTGCGAGTTAAGCCTATTCGCCCAAGCGGCTGTGCAATTCGCTCCAAAGCCGCGATTTGTGGCCCCTTCCCGCGTTTTTCACAGGCTTATCCGCAGGGTTTTCCACACTTTCTGTGTAAAGAGAAGCGCCCC
>DATEOX010000477.1:0-2499 GCA_035273585.1 Thermoanaerobaculia bacterium | reverse complement strand
TTGAGGGCGGCGGCTTGCCGCCGCTGTCCGAGACCGCACCCAAAGCGTCGCCAAGCCGCAGGAAGCGCACCCGCCCAGTCAGCGCTCAGTTGCGCGCCGGAAGCGCGTCAACTGCAGCGCCGGAGCCGCGGGAGCTCACCGTCGCCTGCTCGGCCGCGGTCCGTCGAACACCTCGACGAGCTCGCACATCGAGGACTCCAGAGCCTGCGCCAGGCGAATGAGCATCGAAAGACTCGGGATCTTCACACCGCGTTCGAGATTGCTGATGAACGGCTCATTCGACTCGCAGCGCCCTCACGTCACCATCGCCGAGGCAACGGTACTCCTCGGGTGGACGCGAGCCGAGAAGGTGGAGGTCAACTCGACCTCGTCGGTTCGTGGATCTGGCGCGAGGAGCTGATGGCCAAGGCGCTCGAGATCTGGTCGCCGGAGGTCATCGAGGAGGTCCTCGGCGCCGACGCGGCCGGCGTCCTTCCGGAGAGCATTCGTCTCGTCGATATCCATCTCCGCCTTCCACGGCATCACGTGGCCATGCTGGAGCACTTTGCCGAGCGCGATCGCACCAGCGTCAGCGGCGCGCTCGCGCGGGAGCTCGACGGGATCGCCAGCGCCCAGAGCGCAACCGCGGGTTCGCGCCGCCTCAAATGTGGGAGATCCCGCGCACGATCGCATTCACTCCATCGCGCATCGGGTGAATCCCATCCATGGATCGGATTCAGGCGATCGTTCATCGGGTGAATGCGATCCATGGACACATTCACTCCATCGCGCATCGGGTGAATCCCATCCATGGATCGGACTCAGGCGATCGTTCATCGGGTGAATCCGATCCATGGATCGGATTCATGCGATCCAGCATCGCTTGCAGGCGATTCTCGCTCGTACGCGCGCCGCCGAGGCTCCGCCGAGAGCACTGCGGGCCGGGGCGAGTACCATGATTCGCATGCCGCGGGCTCGCGTACCTGACGAAAATGCGGTGCGCTTCGGCGCGATCGTGACTCGCCTCCGGATGGAGCGCGGGTGGACGCTCGCCGATCTCGCCCGCCTCAGCGGTCTGAACGCGACCTGGCTCGGCGTCATGGAGCGGGGCGGGAACGTCCCCAGTCTGGCCACGATCTTCGAGCTCACCGAGGTGTTTGGCGTCGAGGCGGCGGAACTGGTACGCGAGATCGAGCAGTTGCCGCGCGGGAGACACGCGCACGCGCCCGAGTAGAACGACCGGGTATCAGCGCAGGTTCAGGCCCTCTTGCCCGCCCTGTTGCGCTGGAGTTGGCGCCAAGAACTGCGAGCCCGATTGATGACGCCGAGGCTGACCAGCCTCATCGCCCTCGATAGCTGGATGCTGATCCAATACGGTTGCCGCGCAGACGAAGAAAGCCGCGTCATCGATCCAGAGCAGCGTTAACACGCCGTACCTGCCGCCGCCTCAGCCCGCCCATCTGCGCGCTGGTGAGGTCGAACTCTCCTTCTGGATGGGGAGGAGCGCAAACGTGAACATCTTCACCAGTTGCGGCGTACGGTGTCGTAGTCGAACAGTGCATCGGCGTACGCCTGCTCGAGCGGTGACTCGGCCACGCCACCGAGCTCCACGCGCGGCAGCGGCTGGGCGGGGGCGCGGCGTTTCGGGGAGACGTCCTCCGCCGTCTTGTACGGGATCGGCGGCGGCGGCATGTCGGGCGCGATGCCGGCCATCTTGGCCAGGATCAGCATCTCGGCTTTGAGCTTCGACGGGCGGCCGAGGGCGTGCTCGAGAACGTGAGCCTCGCGCTCGCTGCCGGTCCAGCGACGGGCGGCGTCGAGGGCGTCGGCGGGAAGATCGCCGAAGGTTTCGTGGTGACACGCGGCGCAGAGATAGTGGTACGGGTGGGGATCGGTGCGCTCGATCGGCGGGAGCTTACCGGGCCGGTCGAAGAGGCAGCGGAAGCAGACGCGGTCCTCGCCGTGGGCGAAGTAGCGGTCGAGCGGCATCGGCAGGTGAAGCTCCTCCTCCAGTTCCGGCCGCCCGCTGCGGATGGCGACGTGCGCGGTCAGCACGGCGAGATGCTTCTGCGCGCGGTGCCAGCATTTCTCCAGGCCTTTCTGAAAGATGCCGTCGAGCCGGTCGTACGCGTCGCCATACGCGCGCACGATCTCCGCCTCGGCCAGGCGCATCGCCCGCAGCACGGGCGTCGTGCCGATGCGGCGCGCCAGCGCGGACTGCAGCTTCAGCATCACCTCGATCGGCCCGCCGGACCCGGCCTGCTGCACGCCGGCGACGCGGATCATGCTCGCCATCTGCTCGACCGACGCCTGCTTGCCGAGCTTCGCGGCCCGCATGAGCGTGACGTAGCCGGGATGGCGCTCGCGCGGCATCACCGTGTCGATCGCACCGATCGTGGCCAGCTCGCGGACGATGAGCGGATCGAGCAGCGCCGCCAGCTCCTCGGCCGGCAGCGGCAGCGCGAGCTTCTGCCGCTCGCGGGTGATCTTCAGCTTCGTCCTACCACCACGTGCGGCCAT
>DATEOX010000476.1:0-2466 GCA_035273585.1 Thermoanaerobaculia bacterium | reverse complement strand
ACCGCCGCGCGGGTGGTCGTGGTCGTGACCGGCGGCTGCACGTCACCCGTCTGGTTCTTCCACATCGCGTAGCCGCCGAGGCCGAAGGCGATCATCACCACCAGGACGGCCAGCCAGCGGCCGGCGCCGCCGGTCCGCTTCGCGCTGGGCGGCGCGACGGAGCGCGGCCGCGGCGCGGCAGGCATGGTTTTTACCTTGGGGATCGGCCCGCTCTCCACGGTCTTCAGCGTCGCGGCCATCGGATCGGCGCGCTGCGTGAAGAGGATCGCGGCCTTGTCCGCCTGCCGCGTCGCCTCGTCCGTCACCTCCACGGCGGCGGCAACCGGCGCGGCGGCGCCGGCGCGGTCGTCGAGGGTCGGAATCAGTTGCTCCAGCGCCTGGGCGAATTCGCGGGCGGTGGCGAAGCGCTTCTTCCGGTCCTTCTCCATGGAGCGGAACAGCAGCGCCTCGAGCTCGGGCGAGGCAGTCACGGTCGGGTTCGTCTCGCGCAGGGCGCGGGGGCGCTCCGAGGCGTGGGACATCAGGTAGCCGTGCGGCGTGTCGGCCTGGAACGGCGGGACGCCGGTGAGCATCTCGTACAGCACGATGCCGAACGAGTAGATGTCCGCCCGGCCGTCGATGCGCTCCCCTTCGCCGAGCATCCCGAGGTGCTCGGGCGAGCAGTACTTCCACTTGCCGACGAACATCCCGGTCTTGGTCTTGTTGTCCGCCTCGTCGCCCCACTGCTTGGCAATGCCGAGGTCGATGATCTTCACCCGCTCGTCGCCCTCGTCGTCGCGGGCGATCATCAAGTTCTCCGGGCTCACGTCGCGGTGGACGATGCCCGCGCGGTGGACGGCGTCGAGGCCGTGCAGCGCCTGGGCGGCGAGCTTCGCGGCGTAGCGCGGCGAGAGCGGCCCGCGGGAGTCGATCAGCTCGTGGAGGTTGATGCCCTCGATATACTCCCAGACCATGTAGCGCGAGCCGTCCTCGAGCGTGGAGAAGTCGAAGAGGGCGGCGACGTTGGGATGCTGGATGCGCGTGGCCAGGCGCGCCTCGCGCAGGAAGCGCTCATGCGCGCTGGCGTCCTGGGCGATGTTCGCCCGCATCATCTTGATGACCCGGATGGCGTTCAGGTGGATGTGCAGGACCTTGAAGACCTCGCCCATGCCGCCCACGCCGAGGCGGGCCAGGATCTGGTATTTGCCGTCGATCGGAGTTTCCAGATACCGGCGAAGAAAATCGGTGATCGGCTCGCCGCAGTAAGGACATGCCTTGTACTTCGGGTCGATCTCCGACCGGCAGTGGATGCAGTGGAAGGCCATCGGGTTAGTTATTTTTAGCGTTGCAGTGTACCGCAATTATATGCTCGGCCGATGAAGGAAAAGACGTTTGCGGTCCGGACGGCAGAGCGCGAGCAGATCGTGATCGTCACCGCGCAGGTGCAGCGCGCGCTCAGCGAAATGACCGACGGCGACGGCGTCTGCACGATCGTCGTGCCCCACACCACCTGCGCGATCTCGGTCAACGAGAACGCCGATCCGGACGTGCCGGCGGACCTGGTGAAGGCCTTACGCGCCCTCGTCCCGAACGTGCCGTTCCGCCATGGAGAGGGCAACTCCGACGCGCACTTTTTGTCGATGCTCATCGGCTGCTCGCTCACCTGGCCGTACCGTAACGGCAAGCTGGTCCTCGGGCGGTGGCAGGGCATGTACTTTGTCGAGCTGGACGGGCCGCGGGAACGGCATGTGACCGTGTACGTGTCATCCTGAGCCGCGCAGACGGCGAAGGATCCGTACCGATCTCGCGCCCCGCCTGAAGATACGGATTCTTCGCCGTCTGCGCGGCTCAGAATGACACTGCCGCCATACAATCCCCCTCATGGCTGAGAACTTCGACGTCGTCGTGCTGGGGGGCGGCACCGCGGGGCTCGTCACTTCCTCCGGTTGCGCGCGGCTCGGGCGCAAGGTGGCGATGATCGAGCGGGAGGCGCTCGGGGGCGACTGCCTCTGGACCGGCTGCGTCCCGACCAAGGCCCTCGTCGCCACGGCCAAGCTCGCCCACCAGATGCGCCACGCGGACGCC
Organism: Thermoanaerobaculia bacterium; assembly: GCA_035273585.1. Classification (GTDB taxonomy): domain Bacteria; phylum Acidobacteriota; class Thermoanaerobaculia; order Gp7-AA8; family Gp7-AA8; genus JAFAVZ01. The sequence continues at coordinate 402 of DATEOX010000476.1, read as the reverse complement.
TGGGGCCTGGAGCCGGTCGCGCCGCGCATCACACCGAAGGCCATCATGGACTCCATGCGCGAGGCGCGGCGCATCGCCGGCAAGCACGACGATCCGGAGAAGTTCCGCAAGCTCGGCATCGACGTCATCGAAGGCTCGGCGCGCCTCGTCGCGCGCAACGAGGTGGAAGTGAACGGCCGCCGCCTCGTCGCCAAAGATATCGTGATCGCCACCGGCTCGCGCACCGCCGTGCCGCCCATCGAGGGGCTGAAGGAGCACGGCTTCCTCGACCACGTCTCCTTCCTCGACCGCGACGCGTTCCCGCGCTCGCTCCTCATCCTCGGCGGCGGCTACATCGGCATCGAGTTCGCCCAGATCTTCCGGCGCTTCGGCGCCGAGGTGACGGTGGTGGAGATGCTCGAG
>DATEOX010000475.1:0-4027 GCA_035273585.1 Thermoanaerobaculia bacterium | reverse complement strand
CGATCTGCGCCGCGCGTTCCGACGCCGCCGAAGCCGATGCCGGCCGCGACGCCCGCGCCGTCGACGGAGAACGGCCGGCGGGCGCTGGTGGCGGACGACGATCCGGTGGCGCGGCACCTCATCGGCGCGGTGCTCAAGCGGCACGGCATCCCGTACGACGAGGCGGAGAACGGCGCCGACGCGGTCAAACAGATCAAGGCCCACCGCTACGGCCTGATCTTCCTCGACATCCTCATGCCCCGCATCGACGGCTGGGGCGTGCTCGACTTCCTCCGCCGCACCCGCGCCGAGGGAGCCCCGGCTCTGTACGTGATCACCGGCGTGAAGGACCAGTCGATCAGCAACGCCGACCGCGACCTCGTGACGGGCGTCATCTACAAGCCGCTCGACCCCGCGGAGGTGGAGCGGGTGGTGAAGGGGCGCTGAGGACGATCGTCATTTGCCGGCAGCGTGAAGCGTGATCGGCAGAACGTTCGCAAAGCGCGAAATGGCACGCACGAACGATTGCCAGCTCGCCTCAGGGCACTGACCCGAACGGTTCCTGCGGCCGAATGCCGGATCAGCTCAGGCTGTAGAACGCATACGCGTGGCCGCCACTGCCGGAATTCAGGTGGCCGGTGAAGTTGCGGACGACGCCGGCAGTCAGCGTGGTGCTGGTGCTGTTCAGTTGTCCGTCCTTCCCGGTCTCGCTCGAGAACTTCGCGAGCGTTTTTCCCGAATCGAGGCTGACCAGCAATTTGTTTTTCCCCCGGGACAGCGGCACTTCCCACCCCAGCTTAGGGCCTAACGTACAGTGCGGCGTCGGCGCGAACCCCATGGCGCCGCGCGTGCCGATCCAGGCGCCGCTGCGCTTGCTGACCAACAGGAAACCGGCATAGACGATCTCCTCCGGACCTCCATCGGTCTGGCAGACCGCTCTGGCCGGAATCACGGGCACGGCCCTCGTCGTGTCGCCCGTGCTGGTGAACCCCAGCTTGCATTTGCCATGACTGAACTCGGTGCCCGTCATGCCCATCGGCTCGTCCGTATCATTGATGATGACGTAGGCGCCCACGGCGCTCTTGAACGAGAAAATGAGTATCGGCAGCAAAAAGGCAAACAGGATGACAAACACGGTCGCGCCATCCGGACCGAGGCGGGTCGCTTTCAGGCCGACCGCGATCGCTGCCAGGATGACCGTCTTGCGCTCCTTCGCCAGCCGCTTCCGGTTTTCCTCGATGTATTTCGTGGCGGCCTCGACCCCCTCCTTCGTGAATGCCAGGATTCCCATGTCGTAAAGGATGCCGGCGACTTCCGGCTCGGTTTTCTTCTCCATCGACTGGAAGCCACGGATGATCCCGCAGATGTCGGTCTCGACGTTTGTGCCCGTGGCGCTCATGTAGCGTTCCGCCCGCGATTTCTGCCAGCCCCACACCGGAAATACGTCGGCGTCGTCGGGAAAGCCCGCGGAGTTGCCGGCGTCGAGAAGCCCGAGGTTGCGGAACAGGTTGAACGGCCCGCCCTCGGCGCCGGCAAGCGTCAACCGCTGTGCGATTTCAGGCGATGACCGGGCCAGCGCCTGGACCTGCTCGTCGAAGTAGCGCCGGTATTTCAGGAGGGCCTCTTCGAGCGCAGCATCACCACCCTTCTCCACCTCGCGCCAATCGACGCCCCTCTGTTCGAGCTCGTGGGCGATGATCCCGTCCATGACGGGGTTCGACGGGATCTCTTCGTTGCCCTCGGCATGGGTGTCCACTTTGTCCACCTTTCCTTCTCGTTCCCACCGTTCCGCGGATGCGGCGAGCGTTTCAGGCGAATGTGAGGATGAGGCCGCCACTATACAGGACATAGCGCCATCAATCCCGAATACCGGTGCTACGTCATTTAGGGAATGACACTATCGCAACATGGACTGCTTCGCGAGTTGACGCTTGCGCGGACCGATGGGCAGCCGATGCACGTGCTACGATCGCTCTCTCCCATGTTCGAGCTGATCCTCCTCGCGGCGGCCATCGCTGCCATCGCTTCGCTCGCGCGCGGCCGCGGGGGCAACCCGTGGTTCTTCGGTATTCTCGCCGGCGGCGGATGGCTGCTCGGCACGGTGATCGCGCGGACGGTCTTCGGCAGGGAGAGCGTGGCGATCTTCGTCCTTCCCTGGGCGTTCGTCGGCCTCGCCGCGTTCAATGCGCGCTTCGTCCTCGGCGCCACGCGCGCGAAGCCCGACAGCATGTGGACCTGCCCCGACTGCCACACCCTCAACGAGTCGAGCTATGTCATCTGCGAGGCATGCCGGCGGCCGTGGGCGTGACGCCGCCCTACATCATGAATGACCTCTTCGCCGCCGTTCGCAACCGCAACCATGACGACATCCGCGAGATCCTCGCGCGGTCGCCCGAGTCCGTGAGGCTGCGCGACGGAGAGGGGGCGACGGCGCTTCACTACGCGGCCGAGCTGGGAGACCGCCGCAGCGTGGAGATGCTGCTCGACGCGGGCGCCGACATCAACGCCCGCGACTCGCGCTTTCAGGCCACGCCGGCCGGCTGGGCCATCGAGCACCTGCGCGAGCGAGGCGCGCTCCTCGGGATGGAGATCGAGGACGCGCGCGAGGCCATCGGGCGCGGCGACGAGGCGTGGATCGAGCGCTGGCTGTCGCGGCTCCCCGCCCTGCGCGATGCGGTCGACGGCGACGGCACGCCGCTCGAGGAGCACGCGGCGAACAGCGGGAACCCGGCCATCGTCCGGCTCTTCACTTCACATATTTCGCGTACCACGCCAGATACCGCTCGTAGCGATCCTTGACATAGCTCGGCTTCGTGATGCCGTGGTACTGGCCGGGATAGATGATCAGCTCCGTTGGCACGCCGAGCGATCGCAACGCCTGGTACATCTGCTCGCTGTTGAGGAGCGGGACGTTGAAGTCGCGCTCGCCGGCGAGGAACAACGTCGGCGTCTTGATGCGGTTCGCGCGGAGGAACGGCGCGGAGAGGCGCGTGTAAACCTCCGGATGCTCCCACGGCTTTCCGAGCTCCAGCTCGTATTCGACGATGTACTGGTCGGTACCGTAGCCGGCCAGCACGTTCGCGATCGAGGCGCCACTGGTGGCGGCCTTGAAGCGCTGATCCTGGGAGATGACGTAGTTCGTCAGGATGCCGCCGTAGCTCCAGCCGCCGACGCCGAGGCGGTTGGGATCGGCGATGCCGCGGCGCACGGCGTCGTCTACAGCGGCTAGAACGTCCTGCCCATCCTTGTTGCCCCAGTCGGCCCAGATGGCGCGGGAGAACTCCTGCCCGCGGCCAGAGCTGCCGCGCGGATTGGCGGCAATCACCACGTAGCCGTTCGCGGCGAGCAGTTGCCACTCGAAGGAGAAGCGGTTGCTGAACTGCGAGACAGGCCCGCCGTGGATGCGCAGGATGGCCGGGTACTTTTTTCCCATCTCGAACTCGGGCGGGCGCACGACGAAGCCGTGGATCTTCGTTCCGTCCTTGCTGGCGAACTCCGTCTCCTCGTACGGCGCGAGGCGCACCTGCTTCAAAAAGTCGGCGTTGTGGCTGGTGATGGGCTTGCCGTCGATGCGCGCCAGCTCGGCGGGATGGGTGGCGTCGCTCCAGAGGATGACCATCCGGTTGTCGGCGCCGAGGTCGAAGTCGAGGATCGTCCGCCGTCCGCCGGCGACCGTCTCCACCGCGCCGCCCGCGGCCGGAATGCGCTGCACGATCTCCGTCCGATCGTCCTCGGTGATGAAGTAGAGCGAGCGCCCGTCGCGCGACCAGCGCGGCTTCGTCACGTCGCGGTCCATCTGCGCGTTCAGCACGCGCGGCGCGCCGCCCGCGGCGGGGATCACCGCGAGGTTGTGCACCGCGTAGTAGATGAGCTCCGGCGCGCCGCCCTGGAGGTAAGCGATCGACTTGCCGTCCGGCGACCAGGCGGGACGGCTGTCCCAGTCGGGCGGCGCGTCGGCGCCCTTGTACGTCGTGAGCTGGCGCGGCGTGGCGCCGGCCTTCGCATCGATGACGAAGAGGTCGTAGTTGTTGCTGCGGTCGGGATCATC
>DATEOX010000474.1:0-5763 GCA_035273585.1 Thermoanaerobaculia bacterium | reverse complement strand
ATGCTGGGCCGGCTGGAGAGCCGGCCCTACATTTCCTCGGGCCGCGGCGGCAGTTCTTTCCCGTCTGGGATGCGCCGGCCGGCGTCGAGCTCGTCACCGTCATGCGCCGCGGCGAGGTGGCCGGCGTGGCCGGGCTCTGGGACCAGAGCGCGTACAAACAGACGGTCGTCGACGGCTACGACCGGCTGCTCACGGCGGCCCGTCCGCTGTACAACCTCTTCACCCGCGGTCCGCGGCTGCCGCGGGCGGGGAGCGCGCTGCGCACGGCGTACGGCAGCTACTTTTGCGCGGCGGACGATGATCCCGCGGTCGCGCGGGAGCTCATTGCGAAGTTGCTCGCGCTCGCGAGTGCAAGAGGCATCGATCATCTGCTCCTCGGATTCTCGTCGCGCGATCCGCTGCTCGCGGCGGCGCGCGCATTCCGCCCCATTGAATACCGCAGCGACATCTACACCGTTGCCTGGAACGACGGAGACGACTTCCATGACCGACTCGATTCTCGACCTGCCCGCCTCGAGCTCGCCACGCTCTGAGCCGCTCGCCGACGCGGGCGCCGTCGTCCTGCGCGAGGAGCTCACCGCGCGCGACCGCGAGCAGATGTTCGCCCTCTTCTCCGCCTACTTTGCGGGCGTCACGCGGAGCGTTTTCGAGCGCGACCTGGCGGAGAAGCAGTGGGTGATCGTCCTGCGCGACGGGCGCGGCGCGATCGACGGCTTCTCCACCCTCATGCGCTTCGAGCACGAGGGACGGACGGTCTTCTTCTCCGGCGACACCATCGTGGCCGAAGAGCGGCGGGGGACGCCGGAGCTGTCGCGGCTGTGGGTGAATCATGTCCGGGCGGCGGCAAAGCGCACCGACGGCGAGGTCTGGTGGTTCCTGATCAGCAGCGGCTATCGCACCTACCGCTTCCTGCCGGTCTTCTTCCGCGACTTCCACCCGCGCTTCGACCGGCGCTCGCCGGAGCTGGCCGCACTGCTGGACGGCATCGCGGTGCACCGGTTCGGCGAGGCGTACGACCGGGCCGCGGGCATCGTGCGGCTGGCCAATCCGTCGCCGTTGCGGGCCCCTCACCCGCTCTTCGAGCACTCTCTCCCCGCCGCGCGGGGAGAGGGCCGGGGTGAGGGGCGCGCTGCGCATGATCCGCACGTCCGCTTCTTCCTCGCCGCGAACCCCGGCCACGCGCGCGGCGACGAGCTGGCCTGCCTCGTCCGCGTGTCCGAGGACAACCTGACGCCGGCCGGCGCGCGGATGCTCCGGTGAGGCTGCGCGTCGCGGCGGCGAATGGCGCCTGGGTGCTGTCCTCCATGCCGGAGGCGCTGGCCTTCCACGCCGGACTGCACAGCGTGGAGGAGGTGCAGAGCGACCTCCTGCTGCGCATCGTCCGCCGCAACCGCCACACGGAGTTCGGCCGCCAGCACGACTTCGCTTCCATCCGCTCCGTCGACGACTACCTCGGGCGCGTCCCGGTCCGGAGCTACGAGGACTTTGCGCCGTATGTGCAGCGGCGCGCGCTCACCGCGGAGCCGATCGAGCACTTCGAGCCGACCAGCGGCTCGTCGGGCGCGGTGAAGCTGATCCCGTACACCCGCTCGCTGCGGGCGGAGGTGGGGCGGGCGGTGGCGGCGTGGGTCGCCTCGTCGTTCCGCGCCGATCCGCGCGCGTTCGCGGGGCCGGCGTACTGGTCGCTCTCGCCCGTCGGCGTGCAGCCGCGCGCCACCGCGGACGGCATCCGCATCGGCTTCGACGGCGACGACGAATACGCCGGCCGCTTCCGCGGCGCGCTCGTCCGGGCCGTGCAGGCCGTGCCGCCCTCCGTGCGCCACATCGCGGACATCGAGGAGTTCCGCCGCACGACCCTCGCGCATCTGCTGCGCTGCCGCTCGCTCTCGATGATCTCCGTCTGGCACCCGAGCTTCCTGCTGTTGCTCCTCGGCGACGTCACGCCCGACTGGCCGAACCTGCGCGTCATCAGTTGCTGGACGGACGCAGGCGCGGCGCCCGCCGCCGCCGAGCTCGCGCAACGGTTCCCCGGCGTCCGCATCGAGCCGAAGGGGCTGCTCTCGACGGAAGGCGTCGTCTCGATCCCGGTCGGCGCCGAGGCGCCGGCGCTCGCCTACCGCTCGCATTTCGTCGAGCTGCGGCGCGTGGAGGGCGCGCGGCACGAGGTCATCCTCACCACCGGCGGCGGCCTCTATCGCTACGCCACCGGCGATCTCGTGGAGGTCGTCGGCCATCGCGGCCGTTGCCCGCTGCTGCGCTTCGTCGGCCGCCAGCGCGTGGTCGACCACTTCGGCGAGAAGCTCAACGAAGTCTTCGTCCGCGAGCGCATCGAGCGCCTGGTTCACGCGCCGTTCGCGATGCTCGCGCTGGACGACGATCACTACACGCTCTTCATCGACACCGGCGCGCCGCTCGACGGCCTCGCGCGGCACCTCGACGACGCGCTGCGCGAGAGCTTCCACTACGACTACTGCCGCCGCCTCGGCCAGCTCGGTCCGCTGGACGTTCAGCGCGTGGAGCACGGCGCCTATCAACGCGCGCTGGCCGGCGAGCAGCGCCTGGGCGACATCAAGCCGCCCGCCGTCGATGCCCGCCGCGACTGGGCGGAGCGCTTCAGAACGCCGCTGCAAACTCCGCGGCGATGAACTCCTTCACCCCCTTCCACCCACCCAGCGCCAGCGTCAGCGCGCCTTTTTCGCGGCCGAGCTCCACGCGAAAGTCGAAGAACGGGCAGCAGCGCTGCTCGAGCGCGATCCACTCCCCGACCTCGGCCGGCGAGACGCGATTGCGGTCAAGCGTGAACGCGTAGCCGTCCGCGGTCTCGCGGCGTTCCGTGTCGGCCGAGGGCACTCCGGCCGCTGCCCGCTGGCGCGCACTGGCGGAGACGAAGCTGCGGGAACTGGAAGAAGCGGCGCGGCGGCTCGAGGCAATGCGGGACATTCTGCGGAACGCGCTGGAGTGCGGCTGCCTCGATCTGGAGGAGTGCGGCCGGCGGATCGCCGGCGCACGAATGGCGGAGAGAGAGGGATTCGAACGCTCGGTAGAGCTTTAAGGCCCTACGACGGTTTAGCAAACCGTTGGTTTAAGCCACTCACCCATCTCTCCGTTGAGGTGGCGGAATGTGCGGAATGGTAAATGCTGCTGTCTGGAAGTTCAATTCCACTATGCCGAAGCTGCCGCCTCGATCATCGTCTGCGCGACGAAGTTGTAGATCTGCGTCCAGGCGAGCTGCACGTCGAGGTTGAACTCCTCGCCCATCATCGTTTTCACCGTGTGCAGGAGGCACTCCTCGACCGGCGAGAAGTGCTCGACGCGGACGCCGTAGCGCGCGTGGCGGCGCCCGAGGTCTTCCAGCACCGGCTTGAGCTCATCGAGGCGGTCGAGGCCGCGGACGGCGGCGGCGATCATGTTCATGAGCATCGAGCCCTGCGTCGCCATGTCCACCCCTTCGAACATGGGGCGGGTCTGCGGGGCGATGTCGAAGAGGTGCTTGTAGAAGATGCCCGCCGCCTCCTCGCGGCGCTGGGCCACGCGCTCGAAGGACGACTGCACGATGTAGTGCGTGTCGGGCTTGGCGAAGTCGAGCACCTCGTACAGCGTGTACTCGCGATCGCGGCCGCCGAGGAGCTCGTGCATGGGCTGGCCGGTAGCGATGTCGCTCTCCACGATGTTCACGATCTCTTCCGTGGCCAGGATGGTCGAGCCGTGATGCTGATTCGCCACCGCCACGGCCGTGGCCAGCGCGGCCGGCTCGCCGATCGCCGTCAGACGCTGATGATCGGGATGGCCCATGTGGCCGACGATCATCCGCCCGTAGTGCAGCCCCGCCTCGAGGGTGAACGTGACGCCGAAGTGCTGGCCGAGGTACGCGTTCAGCGGCTCCATCCGCCGCTGCATGCGCAGCGCGGCGCGGAGCGCATTCGTGCACTTGACCTTCGCCTCCTCGCCGCCGATGCCGAAGAGGGCGAGGACGCCGCCGGTGAGGTACTTGTCGATGTGCCCGCCGTTGGCCAGCACCGCCTCGCCGATCTGCAGGTAATAACGGTTGAGGACGTGCACCGCGTCGTAGGGCAACGCGCGCTTGGTGAACTGCGGGAACTCGCGGATGCCGGCGTAGAGGACACCCAGCGGCGTCTCGTTGCCGGCCATCGGCGTTCGGTCGACGCGGGTGAGCTGGATGTCGTCCTGATCGAGGATGAGCCGCCGCACGCGCACCGGGCCGCGCGGTTTGGTCTGGCAGGCGAGGCGGATGTCGTCGCCGAAGCCGAGGCGCTTGGCCAGCTTCAGCTCCGCGGAGTCGCGGGGCGGGAGGTTCTCCGGGCTGCCCAGGACGAGGACGCGGCAGGTCGAGCAGCGCGCGTTGCCGCCGCATTCGTGCATGTGCGGGATGCCCGCGGCGAGCGAAGCCGCGAGCAGCGTCTGCCCGCGCGGAACTTCCACGATGACGTCCCCGCCGCTCTCGCCGGCGAAGGTGACGCGCGAGGGCGGCGCATCGACGGACAGCGACGGTCCGGACGGCACCGACGACGTCGAGCGCCCGGCGCGGTCGTCGGGCCAGACCATGCTGCGCACGGCGTCGGCGGTCTTCCGGTCGACGATCACCGTGTCGCTGCGATGCTCGCGCATCAGCTCGGAGAGGCTCACGTTTGCGCCATCCGGGCCGCGGTCGCGCACCGCACGCACCGCATCGCGCATCTCGGCCAGGCTCTGGAAGCGGAGCGTCGGATCTTTGGCCAGCGCCTTCTTCACCATGTCCGAGACGGCCAGCGGGATGATGGCGGAGAGGCCGCGCAGCGGCGGGGGATCATCCTGCATGACCTTGTAGAGCACCGTGTGCAGCGACTCGCCGGGGAAGGCTTTCTGTCCGGAGAAGAGCTCGTAGAAGACGGCGCCGAGGGAGAAGATGTCCGCCCGGCTGTCGATGCGCGCGCCGCGGATCTGTTCGGGGGCCATGTAGTTCGGCGTGCCCAGGATCGTGCCGGTGCCGGTCATCTCGCTGTGGCCGACGCGGGCCAGGCCGAAATCGAGGATCTTCACCTGACCATTCGGCAGGAGGAAGATGTTCGCCGGCTTGAGGTCGCGGTGGACGATGCTCATGGAGTGCGCGTAAGCCACGGCGTCGCACACCTGCTCCATGACCTGCAGCTTCGAGCTGACGTCGGGGAAGGCGCCGGCGGCGATGGCCCGCTTGAAGTCGGAGCCCGGCAGCAGCTCCATGGCCATGAAGAAGCGGCCGGAGTCCTCCCCGAAGTCGTGAACGACGACGATGTTCGGATGCGTGAGACGCGCGGCCGACTGCGCCTCGCGGCGGAAGCGCTGTCGGCGGTCCTCGTCGCCCGCGCTGATGACCTTCAGCGCAATCTGCCGATCCAGGATCGGGTCATGGGCGCGGAAAACCTCTCCCATGGCCCCCTCGCCGATGCGGTCGAGGAGCCTGTACTTGCCGATCTGCTGCGGCGCGCTCATGCCTGATTGTTCCCGAAGAGAGCCAGTTTACGCCTGCCGAGCCGGCCACGCGCCGGCGGTCGAAAAAATACTGTCGGGCTTGTGCGTCTAGAGCAAAAGGACTTATGCGATTTTGCGTGTCGCAGCACAAATGACAGGCCGATCCGTGGCACATTTCGTGAAGGTTTTGCAGTGCTTTACAAACGGTGCGCGCAGTGAGATCCGGGGCTGTTATTCAGATAAAGGAGAACGTCAATGGCTAATACCAGTAAGCGCGGTTTTGCATCGATGGATCCGAACAAACAGCGTGAGATCGCC
>DATEOX010000473.1:0-21499 GCA_035273585.1 Thermoanaerobaculia bacterium | reverse complement strand
CGCGCCCGGCGTCGCGCCTCCATGATGGCTCCACAATCGGAGCCCATCTTCCTTCCTGAAAAGGAGGATGCAGATCATGAATGGTTCGTATCGCTGGGCAGTCGTCGCGGCGCTCGTGCTCGCCGCGGTCGTGGGAGGCATCGCGTACAACGCCGGGGTGGCGCACGGCATCGAGCAGAGCGGCAAGATCGTCGTCGCGGCACCGCCGCCGCCCGGCGCATATCCGTACCCGTATCCGTACTACGGTTGGCATCACCACTGGGGCTTCGGCTTCTTCTTCGTCCCGTTCTTTTTCCTCGTCTTCGGACTGATCTTCCTACGCGGACTCTTCTGGCGCGGACGGTGCGGCCGGCATTGGCACCAGCGGATGCATGAGGAACAATCGCAGCCGTGAAGACGGTCCTGGTGGTCGATGACGAGCCGCGCATCGCGGAGATCGCGGGCGACTACCTGCGCCACGCCGGCTTCGAGGTGATCACCGCCGACGACGGCGTTCGCGCTCTCGATGCGGTGCGCGGGCGCCGTCCTGACCTCGTGATCCTCGACCTCGGCTTGCCGCGCATGGACGGCATCGACGTGGCGCGCGCCATCCGCCACGAGTCCGACCTCCCCATCATCATGCTCACCGCGCGCGTGGAGGAGGAGGACCGGCTGCGGGGACTGGAGATCGGCGCGGACGACTACATGGCCAAACCGTTCAGCCCGCGCGAGCTGGTGGCGCGCGTGCGCGCGGTTTTGCGCCGGAGCGCCCCACGGGACGGCGAGGCGTTGCGCATCGCCGACGTGGTGATCGATGTCCCGCGTATGACCGTCACGCGCGGCGGCGCGCCGGTGGAGATGACGCCGACGGAGATCCGCATCCTGGCCACCCTGGCCCGCCATCCGGGCCGCGTCTTCACCCGCGCGCAGCTCCTCGATGCGGTGCGCGGCTCGGACGCCGATGCGTTCGACCGGGCCGTCGACTCGCACATCAAGAATCTCCGCCGCAAGCTCGAGCCGCGCTACATCGAGACGATCTACGGCATCGGCTACCGGATGGCGGACCTGTGACGCATCGCCTCCATTGGCGCGGCCGTCACGGCCCGCCGCCGTTCGTCCGGCGGATGGGCTGCGCGTTTGCGGCCATGCTCGTCCTGGCCGCGATCGGCGCGAGCACGCTGGTGACGATGTTCTTCCGCGCGCCGGGCCGCGTGGCCGGCATGGTGCTCGTTGGCGTCGTCGTGCTCGCGGCGATCGCTGCCGGCTTCACGCTCGTGGTCCGCCGCGTGAAGGGCGTCTTCGGCGAGCAGGACCGCCTCCGCCGGCAGTTGATGGCGGACGTCGCGCACGAGTTGCGCACGCCGCTGGCCATCCTGCAGGGCCGCATCGAAGGGCTGCTCGACGGCGTCTACGAGCGCAACGACGCCCGCCTCGGCGAGCTGCTCGACGAGACGCGCCACCTCTCCCGGCTGGTCGAGGACCTGCGCACGATCGCCAACGCCGAAGCCGGCGCGCTCGACCTGCGCAAGGAGCGGACGGACCTCGGGGAGCTGATCCGCGACGCCGCGGCGTCCTTCGGCATCTCCGCCGACGTGCCGGAGTTGCCGCCTATCGACGTCGACCCGGTGCGCATCCGCGAGGTGCTCCTCAACCTGCTGACCAACGCCGTACGCGCGGGCGGCGCAGTAGCGATTCGTGCCGCCGCCGAGGCGCGCCGCATCGTGATCACCGTCGCCGACACCGGCGCCGGCATCCCGGCCGACGAGCTGCCGCACATCTTCACCCGCTTCCACAAGGGCCGCGACTCCCGCGGCTCCGGCCTCGGCCTGGCCATCGCCCGCAACCTCGTCCTCGCCCACGGCGGCGGCATCGACGTGGAGAGCGAGGTGGGCCGAGGGACGGCGGTGCGGGTGTGGCTGCCGCGGTGAGCGCTACTGCAGCGCGTCGCGCAGCTCCTTCACGTGCGGCGTGCGGATGATGGTGATCGTTGGATCGGTATAGGACGGGACGGAGAGAGCAAGCGCTCCGAAGGCCTCATTGAGCGCGGTCCGGAGATTGATGATGTGCGCACCCTTCGCCTGGTCGCCGGCCGCGAGGCTCGGATCGGCGAACGGATATCCCCCCATGTTGGTCAGCGCGCGGACGGCATTCACGGCGGCGCGGAGCTGCGTGATGTGTACGACTCTCACAGGCGTGCTCTGCGCGGACAGCGTCGGGTCCGTGAAGATCACGGTCGTCGCCAGGTCGGGACTGCCGAGCGGCGACGTGCCGCCCGAGCTGACCGTTTTCGCGGCGTAGAGATAGGCGGTATTCGAGGCGGCGGTGTTGTCGTCGAAGGACGTCCCAGCGGCCGTGCCGACGAGCACGTATCCGCCGCCGCTGCCGCGGCGATATACCTCGTAGCTGGTCGCGCCGGGGATTGCGGCCCAGCTCACGGCAACGTTCGTGGACGTCGTCGCCGTGGCCGCGACCACGGGGGGTGGTGCCGAGATGGCGAAATTGACGTCGGAGACGTCGAAGAACGGGATGGTCGAACACTCCACCCGTATCCGCGCCGCCGCCGTCGTCACGCCGGGCACCGTGACCTGCTCCGATCCGTCGTTGGGCGTGCTGGAGACGAGCATCGTGTAGTTGTTGCTGACGCCGCCGTCGGTCGCGAGCAGGATCTTCACGAGCGAGCAGTTAACCGGGGCGGCGTTCGTCCCGGCCACGTTCCAGGTAACCGTCCGCGTCGAGCCGGCTGCCCAGGTCACGTTCGTGTTCGGCGTGGTGACGACGAACGGCCCGGCGGCATTCGTCACCGACACCGTGGTCGAGGCCCAGTTCACGCCGGTCCAGTTGTCGCGCGCCGTGAGGCGGAAGTTCATCGTGCGGGTGGTGACGGGCAGCGACTCGCCGACGCTGGTGGTGTTCGCTAGCAGGTACGGCAGACGGGGAAACGTCCGGGTGGGGCTCGCAACCGCGTTGAAGGAGCGGAAGATCGGCCGGTTGCCGTCATCTGTGTTCGGCGGAGAAGACGTGCCGAGATCGTGTTCCTCCCAGCAGTAGGTCAGCGCGTCGCCATTCGGATCGGTGGCCGAGCCGGTGAGATAGAAGGGCGTCGAGGCCGGGATGGTGATCGGCGGCGGCGCGGTCGGAGACGGAGGAGCGTTCCCGGTCGAAGTCTGCGAGGCACAACCGACGGAATCGGTGTAGGCGACGATCTCGTCGAAGCTGCCTCCGCTGAAGTACGGATCGCTGAACTCCTGGAGGTTCTGGTCGCCGCAGAATCCGGCGTACGACATGATCGTCGAGCCGCTGCCTGGCTCATAGGCAGAGGGACCGTCTCGGGCGTCCTTGCACGGGGTCGTGGCATTGAGGGAATGGTGGGCACCGAACTGATGGCCGATCTCATGCGCGACCAACTGGACATCGAAGGGATCGCCTTGCGGCGGGCTCCAGCCGGTGAGGCCCTTCGCCTTGAACAAAGGGGTGCACACGACGCCGATGGCTGCCACGATGCCGCCCTCGCCGGTTCCGAAAAGGTGCCCGATGTCGTAATTGCCGCTGCCGATCTTCGCATCGATGGTCGTCTGATTGGCCTGGAGATCGTTTCCCCGCTGCGTGTTGTCATACGGATCGGTCGCGGCGTTGGTGAAGCAGATCGAGGTGTTGTCCACCATCGTCAACCGGATGGCCACCTCACGCTCGAAGATGCCGTTGACGCGATTGATGGTCGTCACCATTCCGGCCTGTGCGCCGGCCACCGTGCCGCCGTAATAGGCCGCATATTCTCCCGTGCAGGCCAGGGCCAGCCGATACGTGCGCAGGATCGACCCGCGCGCCGCCGTGGCTCGGCTCTTGAGCTTCTGCAGCGACGCGTGCTGCGCGTCGACGCCGCAATGGAACGGCGGCGTGCCCACCGGCCGCTCGAAGTCGTAATGCCAGTAGCTGATGTAATTCGCCCGGTCGCCTCTGCTGTACGGGTCGATGAATACCGCGCCGGCCGGTGAAAGGACGAAGCCGTGGAAGCCCTCCCGCGTCACGTCGAGACGCGCAGTCGCTTCCGGTATGTCAATGCCTTCTCCGCGATACGTCTTCACATCCCGCAGCCTTGCGGCGAGATCGGCCTCCATGATCGGCGACTCCTCGACGCGGAATCGGGCGAAGGAGCCGTCGGGCATCGGCAGGGTCATCACCGGAGCGGCGTCGGCTGCTCCGGGCGTGAGCTCGAGCGGCGCACCCGCCACGGCATTCTGAAAGGCCTCGATATCCAGGCGGACATATTGGGCCGCTCTCGGGATGAGCGCCCGCACTCCTCCGGCCTGCGATGCGATCTCCTCTTCCGTCACATGCCGCCATAATCCGTCGCCGGAGACACCGGCCGGAACCTTCTGCGCCGCCGAAGCCGAAATGACACTGAGCAGACTTCCAATGAGCACAAAGCAGCGTGCGTTCTTCATAGCGAGCTCCTCGAAGTGATGTCGCGGCTTACTGCAGACTGAGGAGCACGAGGATCTCGCTCTGGCCCGCGGCGAGCGGCTCCAGGGCCTTGCCGACGATCGTGCCGGGGCGGTGGATGCGCACGCCGCTGACCTCGATGCGCTCCGACTTCATGGCCACGCCCGGCTTGTCGCTCGTGACGAGCAGATCGCCGATGCGGATCGGTTGCCCGGTGGCGTCCACCTTCACCTTGACCCGGCCCGTGGTCGCCACCTTGACCTTCTCTTCGCTCGCCTCGCCGAGGACGATGCCCGGGCGCGCGGAGACCACGCCGGCCACGGTCTCATCGTAGGCGGTCGAGGAAGGGACCACGTGGTTCGGCCGCTCCGGATCGAGGACCACTACCGTCGCGGCGGCGAGCTCCTCGGAGGCCGGGACCCATTCGGCGACGTCCTGGTATTTGGCGATGACGTTGCCGCCGGAGATCGTGCCGTCGGCCGTGATGTTGCCGGTGAACTTGCCGTTGCCGTTCACCTGCAGCTTCGTCGTGGCGTCGCTGAACATCACCGTGTGGCCGATGGCCAGCACCCCATTCTTATCGAGATACATCTTCTGTGTCTCGCTGGTGTTCGGGATCGGCTCGTTATCACCCCTGATGTACCAGACGAACACCGGCAGATTGAAGTTGTCCGGCGCACCGAACCGGAGATCGATACGCATCGACGCGCCATTGCGCGATTGAGAGGCGCCGGACTGGTGATTGAAATCGAACTCGAACAGACGGACGAACGGGTTCGACCCGAAGCGCATCGTCTCGGCGCCGGCGTCCGAAATGCGCATGTTCGGGTTCCCCGTGCTCGTGCCGATGGCAACAGCCGAGTTGGATGTCGTCGTATAGATCGTGGGCGGTGTAGAGAGGTTGTTCACGGACCACTGGCCATATGCCGAAATGCTCGTGAGGAGCGCAAGAGCGATTGTCGCCGTTTTCATGATGACCACAAGGTCAGTCCGGCCCTCGGCGGAAAGATTGGGTTTTTGCGGGGTTTTTATGGCGACGTGGAAGAATCGTGTACGCTGAGCCCATCAAACAAACCATGGAGCTCGTATGACGGACGACACCGTGTCGACCGAAGCGGCCAAGCTCTTTTACTTCGGTGAATTCACCTTCGACTGTGCATCGCGGCAATTGCTGTGCGCCGGCACGGAACAGCACCTCTCCCCCAAGGCGCAGCATTTGTTGCGGCTGCTGCTGTTGGCCAGGCCGCGCGCATTGTCCCGCGAGGAGCTGTACGACGCGTTATGGCCGTCCACTTACGTCTCGGAGACAAACCTGGCAGGCATCGTCAATGAAGTGCGCCGCGCATTGAGCGACGACCCGCGCGTGCCGCAATACATCCGCACCGTCCATGGCTTCGGCTATGCGTTCTGCGGCGACCACCTCTCCGTGCGGCCGGCTCGGGGCACGGCGGCCATCCTGCTTTGTGAAGGACGCCTCCACCCCCTTCACGAGGGAGGCAATATCGTTGGCCGCACCCTGGAGTCGGATGTCGTCCTGACCGACAGGAGCGTCTCCCGCCGGCACGCCCGGATCACCATCCACAACGGCGCGATCCGGGTCCAGGACCTCGGCAGCAAGAATGGCACGTTCCTCAATGGGAAGCGTATTGCCTCCGCGGCGATCGAGCCGCACGACGTCGTGGAGTTCGCCGGCTGCACGGCTTCGCTCGTCGGCGAGAAGGTGTCGTCCACCGATTCGCTCAAGATCGACTTCTCCGCGGTGCGCCGGAGAATCGCCAAGCTCGGGCAGGGCGCGTGACAGGCATGCACGATCGGCGCGTCCGATCATGATCCGATCCGTCATTGCCGCACGCGTTCCACATCCCGGCCGGTGAAACGTTCCGCCTCGCGCCGTCCCTATCGATAGGACACGGTCGCGTCTTTCCTCGGCGCGCGACGGAGGGTGTGATGACGCAGAACGGAAACGCGTGGATCGTAGCGCCGGCCGGGGCGGCGGGAGCGGGCGTCGCCGGCACGTTCGCCGAGCCATGGTCGTTCGCCTACGCCGCCACCGGCGCGGACGGCCGCATCCGCCCCGGCCACACCGTCTGGCTGCGGGCGGGCAGCTACCGGTCGGAGGAAGGGTTCACCATCAGCTTCAGCGGCGCCCCGGGATACCCGGTGACATGGAAGGCGGCGCCCGGCGAACGCTTCGAGCTGGATGGCGCCATCCCTGAATTCGTCGACGCGAGCAGCACCACCTGGGAGCCGGTGAGCGTCGGCCCCGGGCACAACCTGTATCGTTCGACCGCCGCCTATCCGCGCTCGTTCCTGTACGGCGGGTTCATCGAGATCGACGGCCAATGGTTGCCGTTGGCCACGCACGCGAACAGCGATGCGGCTGGTGACTTCACCCTCGCCTGGATCGACTCCGATCACCACGACTGGCGACATCCGGAGCCCTACTACCTGGGGCCCGGAATCTGCCACGACCCGACCGCCACCGGGCCTCTCTACGTGCGCCTCGACAACAGCACGCCGCAGTCGCAGTGCAACCGGTCCGTGGCGCAGATCGCCGACCCCGATCCGCGCAATCACGCGCTGCGGATCTCACTCGCCGACCGCTACGGCCTGACCATCCTGGGCAGCCATCACGTCTTCGAAGACTTCACCGATATCCACAACTACTACGGCGGCTTCGTCCTCCCCGGCGACGTCCAGGACCTCACCTTCCGGCGCGTGGGCGGCCGGGTCGTCTTCTTCGGCGCCCGCCTCGGCACCAGCAAGAGGGTGCTGATCGAGGACCCGTCATTCGACGGCTGCATGGATCCGGAGAAATGGTGGGTCTCGTGGATCGATGTGAAGGGCGGCAGCGGGCCGGCCAAACACGTCCGGAAGTGCGGCTTCGACTACGGCGTCGCACAACACATCGAAGTGACCGGCGGCTACTTCCACGACTTCTTCGACGGGGCGTTGTCGGAGGGCGCCCACGACGTCGAGGTCCACGGCGTGGAGTTCCGCATCTGGGATGACGCCTGGCAGATGTTCGGCTCGTTGTATCGGATCGACCAGCATCACAACATCTACCTCGGCGCCGGACCGAGCCGCGACCACACGGCGACGCACGTGGCCAATCCCGATCCGGGCACGCTCTGGATCCACGACAACATCATCGACTCGACACGCTACCGGATCTTCTACTATCGGTTCGGCCGCTTCGAGAACGATCCGGCCGGGATCGGCTGGAGAGAACCGATCCCGTTCTCGAGCCACGTCGGCTCGTCACGTTGCGGTAAAGAACATACGATCCCATGGAAGCTCTACAACAACACGATCGTGGCGGGGATCAATCACAGCGCGCCGCCCGCCAGCGACTACATAGGGATCGGGCAGTTCGGCGACGGTGGCGCGGTCGTCGAATCGCGCCATGAGGTGTTCAACAACATCCTCCTCGTCCGGGACGGACGGCCTCTCGGCCGCGACACCTGGACCTACACGGCGGCCGAGGTCTATGACGGCAACATCTACTGGGGCTGGTCCAACCCGTCGCCTTCGACGTACACGTCGATCTGGCGCTTCCTGCATAGTTGCGGCGCGCCCAACGTCGATGGCGAGAATCCCTTGGGCAGCATCGGCGACGTCGACAAGCTCCGCGCACTTGCAAATGGAGACAGCCGATGGTTCTACCCGCCCGGCTGGGAGGCGGCGGGCCTCTTCGTCGATCCGCAACTGCAGATCGACTACCGGCCGCTGAACCCGGCGCTCGCATCCGGAGCCGTCGACCTGACCGCCACCGGCTGGCCGGGCACGAGCCTGTACAAGCCGTGGCGCGGCGCGGTGCCGCCATGAGCCCTCACCCTCCCTGAAAATACGCCCGGTCCAGTGCCCGATACTGCACCGCCTCGGCAACGTGCCCGCTCTCGATGCGCTCGGTCCCGGCGAGATCGGCGATCGTGCGCGAGACCTTGAGGATGCGGTCGTGCGCGCGGGCGGAGAGACCGAGCCGCTCGATGGCGCCGATGAGGAGGCGGCGGGAGGGCGGATCGAGATCGCAGAAGCGGCGCAAGTGCCGCGAGCTCATCTCCGCGTTGCATTGCACGTGCATGCGGCGAAACCGTTCGCGCTGCACGGCGCGGGCCGCCTCGACGCGCTCGCGGATCGACGCCGAGCACTCGCTGGGGTCCATCAGCGCAATCTCCTCGCTGCGCAGGGCCGCGACCTCCACCTGCAGATCGATACGGTCCAATAGCGGGCCGGAGATCTTGGCCAGGTAGCGGATGATCTGCTGCGGCGTGCAGGTGCACTCGCGGCGGCCGGTGGAGTCGTTGTAGTAGCCGCAAGGGCACGGATTTAGAGCACTGGCTAGCGTGAAGCGGGCGGGAAAAGTCACAGTGCGCGAGGCGCGGGCGATCGTCACCGACCCGTCCTCCATCGGCTGGCGCATCACCTCCAGCGTCTCGCGGCGGAACTCCGCCAACTCGTCGAGGAACAGCACGCCATGATGGGCGAGGCTCACTTCGCCCGGCCGCGGCGGCGTGCCGCCGCCCGAGAGGCCGTAGGTCGAGATCGTGTGATGCGGTGCGCGGAACGGGCGGCGCGTCAGCAAGCCGCTCCCGGCGGGCAGCGTGCCGGCCACCGAGTGGATCTTCGTCGTGACGATGGCCTCTTCCAGCGACAGCCGGGGGAGGATGGTCGGCAGCCGGCGGGCGAGCATCGTCTTCCCCGAGCCCGGCGGGCCGATCATCATCAGGTTGTGCCCTCCCGCGGCCGCCACTTCCAGCGCGCGCTTCGCCTGCGCCTGTCCCCGCACCTCGGCGAAGTCGGCCGCGTCGCGCTCGGCATCGACGGCCACCGTCGAGGGGGCGGGCGGGATGGGGGCGTCACCGCGCAGATGCGCGAGCAGCCGGGTGAGCGACGTCGCGCCGGTGATGCGCACCGACTGCACAGCCGCCGCCTCGTTCGCGTTGTCCGCCGGCACGATGACCTCCCGCACGCTCGCGTCGCCGGCGAACGCCGCCGAGATGGAGAGCGTCCCGCGCACCGGCGCGAGCGTCCCGTCGAGCGACAGCTCCCCGACGAACACCCGTCCGGCGACCTGCTCATCGCCGAGGAACTCGCACGCGTGGAGGATGCCGATGGCGATGGGGAGGTCGTAGCCGGACCCCTCCTTCTTCACATCAGCGGGAGAGAGGTTGACGGTGATGTGCCGGGGCGGCACCCAGAAGCCGCAGTTGTGCAGCGCGGCGCGGATGCGCGAGTAGGCCTCGCGCACCGCCGCGTCGGGCAGGCCGACGAGCACGAACCCCGGCTGCGCGCTGTGCCCGCCGGAGTCCACTTCGATGATGATCCGAACCGCGTCGATGCCGAGCGTCGCCGCACTCCATATTTTCGAGAGCATGCCGTGCGACCCGGCGGAAGTCCCGCGCCGAGGCTACCTCGGCCGGCGCGACGCGGTCAACGCGTGCGATATGCTTCGCCCATGCGCATAACCCTGCCCCATCACACGACCAAGGACAACGCCCGCCGCATCGTGGATCGCAAGCTCGACGAGCTCCAGTCGCAGTACAGCAGCTACGTCAACGACGTCGACAAGAGCTGGAGCGGCGACACCCTCGTCTTCTCGATCAAAGCACGCGGCTTCACCGGCAAAGGGACGCTGGAGGTCACGGCCAGCGAGGTGATCCTGGACGGCAAGCTGCCGCTGCTGGCCAAACCGTTCGAGCCGCGCATCAAGGCCGCCGTGGAGCAGGAGGCGACGCAGCTCTTCCCGAAAACGTAGGGCCGGCTCTCCAGCCGGCCCATGTCACTTCTTACTGAATCCTGAAGATCTTTTTCAGGGCGTCGACGTTCGGGTCGACGTACGTCCGGCCGTCGACTTCGACGGCGGGGTCGGTCCCGAGGTGAAACGTGTGCGACGGCGTGGCGTCCGGCTGCACGAGCTCATGGTCGACGTGAAACTGATGCAGGAAGCCCTCGATGAGGGTCGTCTTCTGCTTTTTACTGCCGGGGAAAAACCTCACGGTCATCTCTCCCCCTCCCTTCCCACCCCGTTGGTGGTCCATTCGCTTTTCAGAGTATTGCGAACGGTATTCCTACCTTTTACGGATGTCAAATAAGCCGGCACGGCCGGCGGCGCTGCTTGGCCAAGCCTCGGCGTACGTCAGCGCTTGAAACGACTTCTAGGCGGTCAACGCCTCCCGGTACTGGATCTCGTACAACTTACGGTAGAGCCCGCCGAGCTGCATCAGCTCCTCGTGCGTCCCCCGCTCGCGAATCTCCCCATGGTGGAACACGAGGATGGTGTCGGCGGAGCGGATGGTCGACAGCCGGTGGGCGATCACCAGCGACGTCCGGCCGGCGAGAAGGGTCTGAATCGCCTCCTGGATCAGCCGCTCGGTTTCTGTATCGATGGAGGACGTCGCCTCGTCGAGGATGAGCACCGGCGGGTTGAACGCCAGGGCGCGAGCGAACGACAGTAACTGCTTCTCGCCGACGGAAAGTCCCGCCCCCCTCTCGCGAACCTCCGATTTGTAGCCTTCCGGCAGCCAGGCGATGAAGCGGTCGGCCTGCACCCGCCGTGCGGCCTCGGTCACCGCCGCGTCGGAGATCGACGGGTCGCCGAGGGAGATGTTCTGGCCGATGGTGCCGGTGAAGAGGAAGAAGTCCTGCTGGACGATGGCGAAGAGGCGGCGGAGCGAGGCGAGCGTGTATTGGCGGATGTCGACGCCGTTGATCAGGATCTGCCCATTCTGCGGCTCGTAGAATCGAAGGAGCAGCGCCGTGACCGTCGTCTTGCCCGCGCCGGTATGCCCGACCAGCGCCACCCGTTCGCCGCGCGCCACGCGGAAGGAGATGTGCCGCAGCACCCATTCCTCCTCTTTGTAGGCGAAGGAGACATCGCGGAACTCGATCGAGTCGATGTGCGCGGCCTCGAGCGTCCCTTCATCCAGCACCTTCACCGGGGTGTCGAGGAGATGGAAGACCCGCTCGCTGGCGGCCATCGCCGCCTGGAGGATGTTGTACTTTTCGGAGAGGTCGGAGATCGGCTCGTAGAACCTCTGGGCGTACGTGAAGAAGGCCACGAGCGCGCCGACGGAAAGCGTCCCCTGGATGACCTGCCCGCCGCCGTACCAGACGATGAGGGCGATGCCGACGGTCTCGATCAGCTCGATGAGCGGATAGAAGACGGAGTAGTAGAAGACCGAGTCGAGGTTCGCGTCGCGGTGACGGGCGTTGAGCGCGCCGAACTTCGCGTACTGCTCCGGCTCGCGGTTGAAGAGCTGCACCGTGGACATGCCGGAGATGTGCTCCTGCAGGAAGGCGTTGATGGCCGCGATGCGCACCCGCACCTGGCGGTAGGTGATCCGCGCGCCGCGCCGGAACCAGATGGAGACGAGCACGATGCCGGGGGTGATGGAGAAGAGCACGAGCGCCATCCGCCAGTTCATCCAGAAGAGGGCAATGACGATGCCGAGGAGGACGACGATGTCCCCGAAGATCGAGACGAAGCCGGCGGTGACCATCTCGTTGAGCGCGTCGACGTCCGTCGTGACGCGGGTCATCAGCCGCCCCACCGGGTTGCGGTCGAAGAACTGCACGTCCAGGCGCTGCAGGTGTCCGAAGATCTGCTTGCGCAGGTCGTACATGATGTACTGGCCCATCAGGTTCATCATCACCATCTGCGTGTAGAGGACGATGAAGCCGGTGATGAGCGCGGTGAGGTAGATGATCGCGGCCACGGTGATGCCGGTCATCGGGTCGGGCATCCAGCCGTGGGCCTCCAGGAAGTGGCCGATGCGCGCGCTGATGCCGATCGGGTGCGCCCCGCGCAGCGGCCGGACGAAGAGATCGATGGAGACGGCGATGATGGCCGGCCCGACGAGCTCCAGCGCCGAGGAGAGGATGATCAGGAACACCGAGGTGACGGTGCGGACGCGGTAGGGCGCGAGGTACCGCAGCAGCCGCCTGGCGAGCTTCGGGTCGAAGGCCTTGGCGCCTTCGTCTTCGTGGCGTTCGTCGGACATGATGGTTGTTAGTTGTTGGTTGTTGGTTGTTGGTTGTTAGTGCTGGTTGTCGTCGTTCGTTCTACTAACAACCAACAACTAACAACCAACAACCATCACGCAATCTCCTCGATCTCCGCTTCCAACGTCTGCCTCCGATACAGGTCCGCGTAATAGCCGTCATGCGCGAGGAGCGACTCGTGCGTGCCGCGCTCGACGATGCGCCCTTCATCCAGCACGATGATGTGGTCCGCGTCTTTCACCGACGAGACGCGGTGGGAGACGATGAGCACCGTCCTCCCCCGCCGCACCGCCCGCAGCGCGTGGAGGATTCTCTCCTCCGTGGAGGTGTCTACGGCGCTGAGAGAGTCATCCAGGATGAGGATGGCCGGGTCGCGGACGAGCGCGCGGGCGATCGCCGTCCGCTGCTTCTGCCCGCCGGAGAGGGTGATGCCCCGCTCGCCGATCACGGTGTCGAGGCCTTTGGGGAAGGTGGTGACATCGTCCTCCAGGCCGGCCAGGTTGGCCGCCTCACGCACTTCCTCGTCCGTCGCCGTGCCCCGGCCGAAGCGGATGTTCTCCGCCAGCGACTCGGAGAAGAGGAAGGTCTCCTGCGGCACAACTCCTGTCCAGGTGCGCAGTTGGGCGATGGGGATGGTCTCGATCGGGCGGCCGTCGAGGAAGATCGTGCCCGGGGGCGGCTCGAAGGTGCGGGTGATGAGGGAAAGGAGCGTCGACTTGCCGCTGCCCGTCCGGCCCACGATTCCCACCGTCTGGCCATGGCGCACGTCTAGATTGATGTCTCTGAGCACCGAGCGGCCATCCGCCGTGTATCCAAAGGTCAGCCCGCGGATCTCAATGTCTCCTCGGATGTCGCCCTGCACCGGCTCCCCTTCGAGCTCCCCCACGCCCGGTAGCACGCTCCACACCTCGTGGAGGCGCTGCATGGAGGCCATCCCCCGCTGGAAGAGGTTGATGACCCAGCCGAGGGCGATCAGGGGCCAGATCATCCGGCCGAGGTAGAACTGGAAGGCGACAAAGTCGCCGATGGTCATCGTGCCGGCCAGGATGCGCCGCGTGCCGAGGTAGAAGATGATCACGAACATGACGCCGATCAGCGCGTGCAGTGCGGGATAGAAGGTGGCGGTGAGGCGGATGAGCGCGCGGTTCTTATCGACGTACTCGCGGTTCGCACTCTTGAAATGATCGAGCTCGTTGCGCTCCTGTCCGAACGCGCGGACCACGCGCACGCCGGCCAGGTTCTCCTGCACCCGCGCGGAGAGGTCGCCGAAGTTGTCCTGCACGTCCTTGTAGCGGATGTGGATCCGCTCGCCGAAGGTCTTGACCAGGGTGGCCACGACGGGGACGGCGAGCAAGGCCACGAAGGCCATCAGCCTGTCCAGGCGGAGCATCATGATGAAGGCGCCGGTGACGACGAGGATCGAGGAGAGGGTGTACATCACGGCCGGCCCGACGAGCATGCGCACGGAGGAGAGGTCGCTCGTGGCGCGGGACATCAGATCGCCGGTCCGCTGGTCCTGGTAATACGACAGCGGCAGGGTCTGCAGGTGGCCGTAGAAGTCGTTGCGCATGTCGTACTCGATGCGCCGCGAGACGCCGATGATGATCCGCCGCTGGAGGAAGAGGAACGCCCCTTCCACCGCCGCGGCGGCGATGAGCAGCAGCCCATAGCGGACGAGCTCCTGCCGCGTGAACGCCTTGGCCAGGGTGTCGACGGCGCTGCCGACGATCAGCGGCTTCATCAGCGAGAACGCGGCGGAGCCGATGACGCAGAGCGCCCCGAGCCCGAGCGGCTTCCGGTACGACCCGAGGTAGTAGATGAGGCGTTGGCGGGGGCTCATCGGGCCACCTCCTCGCGCAGGGGGAGGCGTCGCATCTCCTGCAGGGTGATGCGCAGGACGCTGGCGAGGGTGAAGCCGGTGGGGAAGCAGTGCGGGATGCGGATGCCGGCGCCGCTCAGCTCGAGGAAGTCGAGCGGCGGCCGCCTCCGGGCCAGCACGAACAGCAGCTTGCGCGGGAGATCCTCGCGGTCGTCGGCGTTGAGGTGCAGCGGCTGGAGGTAGTAGCCGAAGTGCATCTCCCGGAGCTGGGGCACGCCGCCGCCGAACTCGGGGAGGGTCACGCTGAGCGAGAGCGAGCCGAAGATCCAGTTCTCCTGCGCGAACTCGCCGCGCCAGTGGTCTTCGTCGTCTTCGGTGAGGTGTTCGAGGCGCATCGCTACTGCGCCAACTTCCGGAGGCCGCTCACGATTTCCTCGAGCTTCATCTGATGAAAGGTGTTGATGGTCTTCTGCAGCTCCCCCTCCGCCGTTTCCGACAGGTCGACGGTGTAGACCTTCTTCAACGTCCCGCCGAGGTAGATCTTCGTCTCGATGCGCCAGGAAGGCCGCTCGAAGAACTCGGTCTGGACGGTGAGCTTCCGGGCCCCAACGTCCAGCGCGTCGAGCCGGCCCATGGGCGGGTTGGGGAGGTCAGGCATTGGGGGACATCGTAAACGATCCGATCAGGACGCGCTTCCGGCGTTCTCCCGTGCCAGCGCCTTCAACACGTTCCGGATCGCACCGAACGGCAGCCCCGGCTCCGCGCTGATGACGACAGCCTTCCATCGCCGCTATGCGTTGCAGCCGCCCATCGCGGCTCACGACCATCTCGGACGCCGTGAAGGCCGTCCACTCGTGCGTGCTCTGCCAGGTGATCAACACCGGCGGACCGGCGCCCTGCAACACATCGTCCACCGCGACGCAGATATCGGGAGGCGCATCGTCAAAAAGGCAGGTGCGCTGGCCTGCTGCTCCGCTTCGCCGAAAAATGGCCCGGATGGCGGACGCGGACAGCGGCATCGTCAGTGAATGTCCTTCGTGAGCTGAACGGTTTCCGATTTCTCGGACCCCCGCGGCAAGGCGGATGCGCTAGGCGGACCGAGTACGGCATCCGCCACCTGTGCGGCCTGGCCGGGATCCAACACATGCGAAGTCTCTCGCCGCACTCTCACCGAGAGCCCTGAGCTTCTTTGCCGCACCAGCCGTCGAGCCGATTCCTCTCCACGCCGCTCGGGCCGAATGACACGGTCATCGTGCCGTGATACGAGATGTCCACGAGCGGCGCATGCCAGCCGAAGAGAATCGGCGCCGTCAATAACGCGATGGCCTCACGCCATTCGTCGGCATCCAGAACATACGCGCGAGCGTCGGCATCGTTGGCGGTCGGCGTGATGTTGTCGACGAGCAAATGGAGGCACCGAAGGCCGCTTTCCTGGATGCGATCGTTCCAGATGGTCCAGTCCCTCATCCAGATCAGACGCTCCATCCACTCGCGGAGCACCACTGCGCCAAAGCGGTGTAGTCGATTCTGATCATCAACAGCTAGTTCTGCGCGCATCCGCAGCCGGCAGACTACGAGAGCAGCTACCGGTCCCGCCTGACGCTCCGCCTGCACTTCGCCTCCGCCCGCGACTCGATCTGCCGCACCCTTTCGCGCGACAGGCCGAGGATCTCGCCGATGTCGCGCAGGGTGAGCTCGTCGTCCTGGAGGATGCCGTAGCGCAGCTTGAGAATCGTCTTCTCCTCCAGCGTCAATTGCTCCACCTCCTTCTGCACGGCGCCCTGCTGGCGGAGGGAGTGGAGGGCGGGGAGGCGGCGGGCGTCGATCTGGGGGGTCATCCCGGGCGCGAGGTCGCCGAGGTCGTCCCAGAAGCGCTTCCAGGAGTTTTCGTTCGGATTCGTATAGAGCAGCAGCACGGCCAGCTCGCTCTCGCTGATCTGCAGCGCCTCGCAGATCTTCGTCTTTCCGCGCTCGAGCACCGCGGAGACGTTCTCCGGCTCGCGGTTGAGGAAGTCCGCAAGCTCGCGCACCGACTTCGGGAGGTTGTCACTCACGCCGTGGCGGAGCATCAGCACCAGGCGCTCCTTCGGGGAGAGGTCGGCGATGTGTGCCAGCAGCTCATGCCGTCGCGATTGCTCCTGCATCTCCTCCTCGGCCGACGGCACGGACGTCTGCTCGATCACGTCCGCCAGCTCCGTATGCGACTCGTCGTCCAGCTCCGCGTTGAGCGAGAAGTTGTCCGTGTTGGCCTGCATCAGCGTCTGCACTTCCTTGACCGTGACGCCGAGCTCCGTGGCCAGTTCCTCCGGCGTGGGGATGTGGTTCCCCTCGCTCATCGCCGCGCCGATGGCCTTCTCCAGGCGGTACATCAGGTTCGCCCGCTTCGGCGGGAGGCGGAACGCGCCCCCCTGCTCGGACAGCGCGTGAAGGATCGACTGGCGGATCCACCACACCGCGTACGTGATGAACTTCACGTTTTTGTCTGGGTCGTACTTTTTCGCGGCGTGGATCAGGCCGATGTTCCCCTCGTTGATCAGGTCGAGGAACAGCACGTGCGAGTTGCGGTAGCGCTTCGCGTAGGAGACGACGAAGCGGAGGTTCGACTTGACGAGCTCTTCGAGCGCCGCCTTGTCGTTCTCCTGCACCCGTTTGCCGAGCTCCCGCTCCCGTTCCGGCGTCAGCCGCGGGATGCGCGAGATTTCCTGCAGGTACTGATTCAGGAGATCGTACGACTCGTCGCGTTCTTCGTAACGGGCCATCGTTGTCCGAGAGAGATACGGATTCTATCGCTGAATCGATGGCCCGTGTAGTTGCAAATTCGCTTCAATGATCCCAATCACGCTCGCGATGTTTGGCCACCTCGCGCGCGGCCACCTCCGCATCCGCATCGAGGCGGATCAGCACCGTGTCGCTGTGATCGTGGGTGAGGATGAAGAGCTCCACGCGATTCTGATCGGCAGCCGGTTTGGCATAGATGAAGGTGAATTCTCCACGCCGGGTAGAACGGACCTGGACCATCGGCCGGTAGCCCTCCCCCACCTGCTCCCGCAGGATGGCGGCGAAGTCTTCGGCGTCCACGCCGCGCACATCTTCGAACGTCGCGAGCTGGAAGTCGTACACGCCTTTCGGATGGACGACCCAGCAGGCGAAGCGCGCCAGCCCGAGGAACGGGATGGTGACCCGCTTCGCACCGTGTCGGGTCTCGATGGCCGACGCCACCTCGCGGAAGCCGGCGCGCAACGGCAGGGCGAGCATCACCAGGAGGAGCAGAGCGGAGGCGCGCTTGGTCATGGTCTTTCCCCCTTCTTCGAGACGCGCGGGATGCCGAACTGCCCCTCGAGGTTGGCCAGCTTGTCCAGATCGATCGGCCCGACGAGGTTGACGATGGTCAGCTCGCGCGGCTCGGCGGCGATGACCACCAGGCCCACGATGTTCTCGCCGCGCAGCTCGGTGTAGATCTCGACGTTCTCCCGCAGCTTGCTGCGCACGGTGACGACGCGCTTCCAGTTCGGGCCGAGCTGCTTGCGCACGGCATCGATGGCGGAGCGGTCGTACGCGTCGTCGCGGTCGAACTCGTAGCTGCGGACATAGATGCCCTCCAGGCGGTCGACCATCTGCCGGACGGCGCGCTCGTCGGCATCGTGGTCGGAGAGGAACCGCGCGCCGAGGCGGAGGAGAGCGCCGTCGAGGGTGACGTCGACCACCTCGCGGGCCTTGTCGGCCAGGCCGGGGAAGTCGAGGTTGATGCGCTGCGCGTAGACGGCGGGCGTCAGCGCGAGGATGAGGGTCAGTCGGAGAACGGCTTTCATCATGATCGGTCCTTTCATTTGGAGATGCCGCGCACCTGCTGCTGGGCGTACGCGACCTTCGAGCCGGCAATGCGCATGGCCAGCAGCACCTGCTCGCGGGCGCGCTCGCCTTCTGCGCGGCGATGCGCGGTCCATCCGGCGAGCGACGCCGTCAGGATCAGCGATGCCGCCACTGCCCATTGCACGCGACGCGGTTTGCGCGGGGCTTCGCCGGCGCGCGCCAGCACCCGCTCCGCCAGCCCCGGCGCCGGGGTCTTGCGTTGCAATGCCGCGCGCAGTTCGTGATCGAGGTTCATCGGTGGTCTCCCAGTTTCTTACGCAGCGCGGTGAGCGCGCGGTGCAGGTGGCTCTTCACGGTGTTCACCGGCATGTCGACGATGCGGCAGATCTCGGACGGGTCGAGGTCTTCCTGATAGCGGAGCGTGACGACGAGACGCTGCGCCTCGGGCAGGTCGGCCACGAGCCGGCGCAGGCGGCGCTCCAGCAGCGGGTCGGCGTCGCGCGATGCGCTGCGCAGCTCGACGGCCTCCAGCGATATGGGTTTCATCAGCTTGCTGCGCCGCATGAGATCGATGCAGCGCCGCGCGGTGACCTGCCTCAGCCAGAACAGCAGATGCGCCGGCGACTCGATGCTCTCCAGGTTGCGGTAGAGCTGGAGGAAGACGTCCTGCGCGATCTCTTCGCCGCGCCCGCGGTCCTGGAAGAAGTGATATGCGAGGCTGTAGACCATCGACTCGTGCTCCGCCACGATCTCGGCAAAGGCGTCATGGTCGCCCCCCCGAGCCCGCCGCAACGTCTCCGATCCGGCGTCCTGCTCTTCGAGGATCGCGTGCATTCGAGGGCTATATACGGAGGATGGGGCGGTTAGGGTGCACCGCCGACCACGGGCCGGTGCGCGTTGGCAGAGCCCCTCGGATCGCAGGCTGAGCTGTGCGGTCAAGGCCCACATGCCGAAGCCGAAGCGGCACGCCGGCCGCCAATGACGTTCGGAGAACCGAGTGGCGGACTGCAACCGGCGTGACGCCGTGACGCTGGCGGAGAGGGCGCACGTGCAACATGCAGTCAGACTGGCATCAGGCCGCTAGCTTCTGCTCAGCGGAAGCGAGGTTCTGTCGGCATCTGCGGCCAGGCAGGCGTGACTCGCTATCGTTTCAGAAGCGGTTCTCGAACAGTCCTGTCGCCGCACAGATAGATTACGCGATCAACAACCGTCTCGCCGTTCTCGTCGATGTGGCCTTCACCGATCGTGCTCAGACGACCATTCTGATACCGCAAAGCAAAGTACGACGATTCAGCGAAGACGGCGTAGTTGGGGGAGAGCGGGTCCTTACCCGCCATCGAAGACTCGCCGTGCCGTGTGGCGCGGTACTTCTCCGCGATGGCACCGATTTCTTCGGACGTCATGCCACAACGAAGCTCGTCGCGAAACTTCTGAGCGTTCGGCCAAGGATGTTTGGCAAAACAGGCGCTGAACAGTAAGACACTCGTCGTGAGGATTCGCAGGCTCTTTCGCGCTAACGACACGTGGCGTTCGCGTCCGCCCATCTGGACGTTGGGACGCGCGGGCGTGAAAGCTGAGCATCGGAGACATGCGTCGCTCGGACGGCCCGTCGCCGAGCCGCCATCGAGTCGTCGGTCAGGCTGATTCATCTGGCAAATATCATGCAGCATCTCGATGGTTGCTCTACGCAGCGTTACTCGCTCGAAAGTAAAGGAGTAGACACGAAATGTTGCGAATGCTGGTAGCACTCGGAACTGCCTCGCTCTTTGCGTGCGCGAGCGGCGTTACACCAACCGCCGCTTCGGCCAAGGTCAGAGTGACTTCCAACCCCGATGTAGTGAAGCCTTGCAAGTTCCTGGGAAACGTCAGCGCGAAAGCAGTCGGCGGCACTTGGGCTACTACTCCCGGCGAGCGCGCTCAACAACGGCTTCAACAGCAAACCCTCGATCTCGGTGGGAACACCGTCTTCATTGCTTCTAACTCGGCTGACGCTCGAGTCGCTGCTGAGACCGGCGAGGCCTACCAGTGCCCGTGACACATCTCGCTTTGTCATAACGGAGTCCGGATGCCCCTTCGCGAGGGCCGTCACCCAGTTACTGCGGAGCGCGAACTGTAGGGCCGCTCTCCAGCCGGCCCTACATTTCACCAAGCGATGCCGTAGTCTTCGCCGTGGTTGCTCGAGCCGCCCCACATCGTGCCGTGGGCGCGGTCGAAGAGGATGGCGTTGATCGGGCCGGAGGTGCGGTCCTCGAACTCCTGGCGATAGCCCATCTGCGTCAGCTCCTTGCGCACCCAGGAGGGCGTCGCCTCGTTGAGCAGGATGCGGCCCGGCTCGGCCTTGTGGTCGCCGAACGTGCTCTTCATCTGGTAGCTGTTGAAGTTCGCCGCCTCGGTGGCCTCCTGCACCGTCATCCCGAACTCCACCACGTTGAGGAAGAACTGCAGCAGGTTCTGATCCTGCGTGTCGCCGCCCTGCACGGCGAAGGCGAGGTACGGCGCGCCGTCCTTCATGGCCAGCGTCGGGGTGAGCGTGACGCGCGGATGCTTCCCCGGCGCGACCACGTTGTACGGCCCCTCGCCCGCTTCGGTGACGAACGACTGCATCCGCTGCGAGAGCCCGATGCCGGTCTTGCCGGCGATCACCGCCGGCACCCATCCGCCGCTCGGCGTCACCGACACCACCCACCCCTCGGCGTCCGCCGCCTCTACCGATGTGGTGCCGGCCAGGAAGTGCTCCTTGAATTTGGCGAACGACTCCGCGGTCTTGACCGGCGTCCACTGCCGGAGCAGGTCGCCGAACGGGTTCGTCCCGCCCTGATACGTGTACGGATCGCCCGGCCCCTGCGCCGGATCGTTGCGCTGGGCGTTGATCAGCTTCG
The DNA here is from genome assembly GCA_035273585.1 of Thermoanaerobaculia bacterium. Taxonomy (GTDB): domain Bacteria; phylum Acidobacteriota; class Thermoanaerobaculia; order Gp7-AA8; family Gp7-AA8; genus JAFAVZ01. The sequence goes on along the minus strand of DATEOX010000473.1, from coordinate 568 downwards.
CCCGCTCCCGCGCGTACTCCTTCGACAGCAGCCCCGCCACCGGCTCCGCGGGCGGAAACGCCGGGTCGCCGTAGTAGAAGTCGCGGTCGGCGAACGCGAGGCTCATCGCCTGGTAGACAGTATTGATGTAGCGCGCGCTGTTGTAGCCCATCGAGCGGAGGTCGAAGTTCTCCAGGATGTTCAGCGCCTGGAGCATGGCCGGTCCTTGCGTCCAGACCGTGAGCTTGTAGACGTCGATGCCTTTGTACGTCGTCTTCACCGGCTCCTCGATGCGTGGCCGCCACGCGGCGAGGTCGGCGGCGGTGATGAGCCCTCCCTGCTCCTGCGTTCCTCGGGCGATCTCCTGCGCGATATCGCCTTTGTAGAAGCGGTCGTACGCGGCCCAGATCGCCTCCTTGCGACCCTTGCCGCTCTTGAGCGCCTGCTGCTCGGCGTCGACGAGCTTGCGCAGCGTCGCGGCGAGCTCGGGCTGGCGGAAGATCTGGCCTGGCTCCGGGGACTCGCGGCGAGCGGCCATCCGCGCGCTCGCCGCCGCACCACCTGCCGGCTCGGACGTGGGGGGGACGGA
>DATEOX010000472.1:0-10899 GCA_035273585.1 Thermoanaerobaculia bacterium | reverse complement strand
CAAGGTCAGCTCGGCGTACGTCGGCGAGAAGATCGGCATCATCCCCTCGTTCGCCGGCTCCCTCGGCGCGCACACCACCATCGGCACCCTGCCGCTGGTCTACTTCGGCACCGCGGAGCAGAAGGAGCGCTACCTGCCGCGCCTAGCCAGCGGCGAGTGGATCGCCGCATTCGCCCTGACCGAGCCCGGCTCCGGCTCGGATGCGTTGGCCGCCCGCACCCGCGCCACGCGCGACGGCGACCACTACGTCCTCAACGGCCAGAAGATGTGGATCACGAACGGCGGCTTCGCCGATCTCTTCACGATTTTCGCGAAGGTGGACGGCGAGCACTTCACGGCGTTCCTCGTGGAGCGGTCGATGGGCGTGGTGAGCGGCCGCGAGGAGCCGAAGCTCGGCCTCGACGGCTCCTCGACCACGGCCCTCATCCTGGAGAACGTGCGCGTGCCCGTGTCCAATGTGCTGGGCACGATCGGCGAGGGCCACAAGGTCGCGTTCAACGTGCTGAACATCGGCCGCCTCAAGCTCGGCACGCGGAACATCGGCTGCGCCAAGCAGGCGCTGGCCCGTGCGACCGAGTACGCGAAACAGCGTCACCAGTTCGGCCGCCCCATCGCGTCGTTCGGCATGGTCAGGCAGAAGCTGGCCGAGATGGCCATCCGCTGCTGGGTCGGCGACGCCATGGTCTACCGCACGCTCGGCGATGCCGACCAAGCGCTCGCCTCTATCCCGCCGGAGGATTCCGCCGCCGTGCTGCGGATCATCGAGTCGTTCGCCATCGAGTGCTCAATCAACAAGATCTGGACGAGCGAGGCGCTCGCGTACGTGGTGGACGAGGCGCTCCAGGTCTACGGCGGCTACGGCTATTCGAAGGAGTACCCCGCCGAGCGCGCCTACCGCGACGCTCGCATCACGCGCCTGTACGAGGGGACGAACGAGATCAACCGCCTGATCATCCCCACCCGCATGCTCCGCCAGTCGGGCACGTCCCTGGCGTTCTCCATGCTCGGCTCGTTGTCCGCGCACTTTGGCGATGCGCTTCCCGAGCAACAGGAGCTCCTGGGCCACGTGGCCGACGTGGCCATCGAGACGTACGCCATCGAAAGCGCCCGCCTCCGTTTGGAAAAGCTACGCACGAACGCCGCCGCGGACATCACCGCTGTCTACGAAGCCGACGCCACCGACCGCATCCGCCACTCCGCCCGCTGCGTCCTCGCCGCGCTCGGCGGCGATGTGCCATCGGCGGCGGACGTCGCCGCCCTCGCCGCCCGCCCCCCGTACGACACCGTCGCGGCGCGGCGGAGGATCGCAGGGGCAACGGTCTAAAACCGTTGTCGGTCCGTGATACGTTCGAGGCCGTGTCGCAATGACGAACAGAGAGAGAAAAGGAGCGATGCATGCACATCCTGGAGCATCTGTTTCTGGTCGGCGAGTTTCCCGAACGGGTCCGCCTGCTCTCCGGGCTGACGCTCGAGCAAGTCACGCTACGCCCGGACGGTGCGTCGCACTCGATCTACGAGGAGCTGTGGCACGTCGTGGCGTACCAGCAGAGCATCGTCGCGCCGGGCGAGCCGGTGCGCGAGGTGTACCCGGGCGCGGCGCCGGAGCGCGAAGACCAATGGCACGATCTGGTACGGGTATTCCTGGACGGCGCTCGCGCTGCGGCAGCCTTGGGGAAGGAACCTGAGCGGTTGGCACTCGAGGTACAGCCGGGCGTGACACTGGCCGACGAGCTGAATAGCGTGGCCGTCCATAACGCATATCACCTGGGCAAAATCGTCGCGTTGCGGCAGCGGATCGGCGCGTGGCCGCCCACGGCAGCGTCGGACGCGACGTAACCGCAGATGTGTGCGACTCACCCCACCTTCCGCGCCCCCGTCCCGGCCGGCTGCCGGTACCAGCCCGGGTCGCGGCCGTAGTCCATGTCGCCGCGCACCTTGACGATGGTGAACATGCCGCCCATGTCGATGGGGCCGAACGGGCCGGTGCCGCCGCGCATGGGGATGCTGTTGCGCGGGATGGCCATGTGCTGCTGGTGCTCGGACATGTCGCCCATCCCGGTCGCGCCCATGACCATCGTGCCGGGGACGAGGGCGTCCAGGCGCTCCTGCGTCGTGGCCGGGTCGATGCCGAGGAGGTTGGGGAGGCCGTGGCCCATCTGGTTCATCGTGTGGTGAGACTTGTGGCAGTGGAAGACCCAGTCGCCCGGGTTGTCGGCCACGAACTCGATGTCCCGCGTCGTCCCCACCGGCACGTTGACCGTGTTCTCCGGGATCCAGGCCGACTGGGGGATCGGTCCCGCGTCCGTGCCGGTGACGAAGAAGCGGTGGCCGTGGATGTGGATCGGATGCGAGTTCATGGTCAGGTTCGCCAGGCGGATGCGCACCCGGTCGCCGGTGCGCACCAGGAGCGGCGCCGTGCCGGGGAAGACGCGGCTGTTGAAGGTGAAGACGTTGAAGTCGAGCATCACCGTCGGGTCGGGCGTCGCCGTCCCCGGCTTGATGGCCCACTCGTTGAGGAAGATGGCGAAGTCGCGGTCGATCCGCCGCTCCGCGTTGCGCGGATGGACGACGAAGAAGCCGTGCATCCCCATCGCGATCTGCACCATCTCGTCGAAGTGCGGGTGGTACATCAGCGTGCCGCTCTGCTTCAGCGTGAACTCGTAGGCAAACGTCTCGCCCGGCGCGATCTTCGGCTGGGTGAGGCCGCTCACGCCGTCCATCCCGTTCGGCAGAATCACGCCGTGCCAGTGGATCGACGTCCCCTCCGGCAGCTTGTTCGTCACCAGCAGCCGCACCCGGTCGCCTTCGTTGGCCTCGATCGTCGGCCCCGGGGTCATGCCGTTGTAGCCCCAGCAGTTGACCTCGAAGCCGTCCATGAGCTCGCGCTTCACCGGCTCGGCGGTGAGGCGGAAGACCTTCACGCCGCCATCCATCGTGTACGGCAGCGAGGCGCCGTCCGGGGTGATGACGCGCGGCTTTGCGACGGCGGCGGGCGCCGCGCGGAGGCCGCGGCCCAGCAGCAGGCCGGCGGCGGACGAGAGAAAGAGTGTGCGTCGGGAGATCATCAGCGGGCTCCTTGAGCGACGCCGTTGAGGGCGGCATCGAGGTCGTTGCGGGCGGTCCAGTAGTCGCGCTGCGCGTCGAGGTAGTCGCGCGCGGCCTGCGCCTCCTCCTGCCTGGCCTGCAGGAGCTGGTAGACGCCGATCAGCATCGCGTTGTGCTCGAGCTTCGTCAGCTCCACGATGCGCCGCCGTCGCGGCAGCAGGACATCCCGGTAGTAGAGGACGCGCGCCCGCGCCTCCTGCAGCGTGGCGTTCGCGCTGCGCAGTTGCGACGCGGACTCGCCGAGCATCGCATTCAGCGTCTGCGCCGCCCGGACGTACTCCGCTTCGGCGCGCGTCCGCGCCGCCGCGCCGTTGTTGAAGAGCGGGATCGGAAACTCGATGCCCGGCCCGACCGTCCGCGCGCCGGCCGCGTCGCGCTGATAGTGGACGTCGGCGGTGATCTCTCCCAGCGCCGCCAGCCGCGCCAGCGGGACGCGCCGCTTCATGATGTCGGCCTCGCGCCGGGCGATGTCGATGTCCAGCCGCCGGGCGGCCGCGACCTGCTCGAGCTGCTGCTGCGTCAGCTCCTCGGTCGGCAGCTCCGGGAAGGAGGCCGGCAATCGGACGTCGCTCATCACGAGCAGACGCCCCAGCGCCTCCCGCCCGAGGAGCAGCCGCTGCTCGGCGCGGGCCAGGTCGAGCTTCGCCTGCTCATAGCGGGCCTGCTCGTTCTCCAGCTCCAGGTCGGTGATGTTTCCTGCCTGATGCTGCTTGCGCGCGAGCTCGGCCGCCGCCTGTGCCGCCTCGAACGCCGTGCGGCTCATCGCCGCCTGCTGTCGTGCGGCGAGCGCGTCGTAGTAGCGCATGCGCACGTCGCCGGCGAAGCGCAGCACCTCGGAGGTCACGCGCAGCTTCGCCGCATCGAACGCCGCGCGCCCGAGGGCCCGGCGGCGCGGGAGCTGGATCAGGTCGACCAGCGTCTGGGCCAGGCGCAGCTCGTACGGGCGGAACGGATCGCGCGGCCAGCGCACCTCGGCCTCGAACAGCGGATTGCTGATCGTGTTCGCCTGCATCAGCTCCGCGCGGGCGATGCCCACCTCGGCGAGCGTCGCCTGCAGCCGCGGGTTGTTCGCCAGGGCGATGGCCACCGCCTTGTCCGCGGTCAGCTCGCCATCCGTCGCCGCGGCCGGCCTGGCCCGCTGCGCGACCTCGCGCTGCACTTCATCGATGCCGCTCGGCACCGTCGCGCATCCTGTGAGGAGGAAGATGAGCAGCAGCCGCTTCATGGCTTCTTCCTCACCAGGGTCATGCCGCACTTGGGGCACTTGCCCGGCTCGTTGCTCGTCACCTCGGGGTGCATCGGGCAGACGTACAGCGCCTCTTCGGCTTCTTGTTGATGGATGTGCGCTTCGGGCGCAGCTTCATGCGCGGGCGCGCTCTTCGACGCCTCGGCCATCGACTCCGGCGCGGGCGCATCGAACGCATCGGGCCGCAGCGTGGCCGCCGGATCGAGCACTACGCTCGCCGCGAACGCCAGCGCGGCAATGATCTGTTTCATGACAGGACTCCGTCTTCGCTTCCGTGGGAGAGAAGGCGCGCGGAGCCGGAATCAGATTAGGAAGACGGCGACGAAGAGGTGGAGGCCGACGTCCTGATCGCAGCGCGCCGCACCGTGGGAGATGAAGCTGCGGTAGGCGACGGCGTCCGCCGGCGCGGGCGTCATGCGCCGGGCATCGACGGCGTGCGCGACGCGCACCGGCTGCGGCAGACGGCTGACCATCCGCCTCGCCGGCTCCTGCTGCTGCTTCTCCGGCGCCGGCGCTTTCGCGTCATGGCCGCGGAGAAAATCGGCCGCCTGATGGCACATCGGCACGATGCGGTGCACGACTTTGTGGAACGGCAGGACGCAGCAGCCGACGAGGAGCACCGTGCCCGCGATGAGCGGCACGATCGCTCCCACGAGCCAGGCGGCGGCGATGACGGCGCGTCTCATGCTGGATCGCGGAAACAGCACAGGGGGACAATACACTCCAATGTTCCCGGAGTTGACGGAATGGTGGCCCCGCCTCCAGCAGCGCCGCGGCCGCTTCCTGCTCGTCGTGGCCGGCCCCGCCCGGGCGGACTTCGCCGAGGCCTGCCTGCGCTCGCTGCCGTTCCGGGTCGTCGATCCGCAGATCATCGCGCGCGTCCTTGCCGCCTCGGACGAGGAGGCCGTCCGCCTGGCGGAGGAGACGCGCGAGGAGCTCGTCTCGCGTGGGGAGCCGTTCTGCGTCGTCCTCGAGCTCACCGACTCCGAGCTCGACTACCTCCGCCAGGTCCGCGCCCACGACTACGCCATCCTGCTCGTCTTCCTCGGCAGCAGCCGCCCCGAGCTGCCCTTCCCCAACCTCTTCCACCTGCTGCGGTTCACGGAGCACGCGTTCCTCTTCGATGACGGCTGCTTCGTCGCCGAGCTGCGGGGACACGTCATCCGCCATGGGAAATGCCGCCCCCGCTGGTGGACGAAGGTGCGGCGATAATCAGAGCTCATGAAGATCGTCGCCGTCCTGCTGCTCCTCTTCGCCACGCGCCATCCCATCACCCAGGCCGAGCTGGAGCGCCGCACGCAGGAGCTGATGGACTCCGTCGTCCCCGGCGACAAGGCGCCGTGGCAAAAGTACTACGCCGACGACGCCCTCTTCTTCGACGAGAAGGGCCGCAAGATGACGAAGACCCAGCTCGTGGCTGACATCGCCCCGCTGCCGAAGGGCTACTCCGGCACGATCAAACTGAAGAACGCCGAGAGCCGCATCCTCGGCGACACGGCCGTGCTGTCGTACGACCTCGACGAGACGGAGACGGTGTGGGGCCAGAACCTCACCGCCCGCTACCACGCCACGGACACCTGGATGTACCGCAACGGCAAATGGCAGATCCTGGCCACGCAGGTCCTCCGCTACTACGAGGACCCTGCCGCCGGCTCCATCGATGCGAAACGCTTCGCGGATTACGTCGGCACGTACGAGCTCGCGCCCGGCGTGACCATGCTGGTGACGACCGAGAACGGCCGCCTCTACACCCAGCGCGAGACCCGCCCTCGCGAGGAGCTCATCCCCGAGGGGGCGGACATCTTCTTCCGCCGCGGCGTGGAAGGGCGGCGGCTGTTCCGCTACGGCGCGGACGGCAAGGTCGAGGCGCTCATCGACCGGCGGAACAACGAGGACATCGTGTGGAAGAAACGCGTTTCCTTCTGAGCCGGCCACAGCCGCATTCGTGACGGCATGCCGCCCATCCGGGCGTGTACCATCTTCGCGTGTTGCGGATCCGGCCCGAACAGATGGCTCCGCTGGCGGCCGCGTTCCGCCGTGAGCTGGCGAGGCAGGTGGCGGAGCTGATCTCCCGGCACGTTCCCTCCTTCCGCTCCCGCCCTCCCGCCGACCGGATCGCCTTCGTCCTCCGGCAATTCGAGGCCGCGGTGGAGCACGGGGTGCGGATGCAGCGCGATGCCGCGCGTTGGGCCGCCGCAGCCGCCGTTCACGGGGAAGACTTCCTCACCGCGCTCGGCCTGAACGAGCCGGAGGGCGCCTGGACGCTGGCCGGCACGGCGAAGGAGAAAGGCGAGATTCTGGAAGGCATCCTGAAGATGCCCGCGCGCCGGAGCGATGCATGTCGGTGATGCCACCGCCCGGCGGCGGGGAGCCGCCCGACGACGCGCCCGACCCGAAACGGCGGAGGAAGGCCGAGCTCGAGCAGACGCTTCCCGCCGTGCTCTACGACTTCGGCGAGCTGCCCGACGCTCCACCGCCCACCGGGCGCCCGCCGTCGATCGGACGGTTCATCCGGCGAAAGAAGAAGGTCAAAGGCGAGAACTTCGGACTGCCGTTCAGCGGCGAGACGCAGCGCGAGGCGTCGGAGCTCATGGAGTACATCGACCAGGTCGTGCCGATGACGGACATCGACGACTCGCGCCGTCCCTGCCACAGCGAGCCGGAGATGGCGGATGCGGTCGTCGCGCTCTACTACGAGGTCGACCTCTATGCGTTTCTGACGAAGTTCGAGCCGTCCCCGGAGGCGGACTTCACGGAGATCATCTTCGAATGCGTTCGCATCGACTGGTTCGAGCAGGTCAAGGGTCTCGACCGCGATGTGTTCTGGAACGAGCACGCCGACTTCCGCTCTCCCCGCGTCCAGTTGCGCGAAGTCCCCTGCGCGTTCGGCGACGCCGAAGACATTCCGGTCGACCTCGGCGTGCTGGGGAAGGGAACACTGCGCGAGGACACCTGGTACCGCATCGCCATCACCGACGATCCGGACAGAGTGGGCTATCCGGCCATCACGCAGGATTTCCACGACACGAGCCAGCCGCCTGTGGACGTCCTGCTGCTCCGCATTGACGGCAACGTCCCGGCGGACACGCTCCCGCAACTGCTGGACAAGTTCTCGCTGCGCGAGCCGGCCGTCGAACAGCACGCGGGGGCGATGAACCAGAGCGTGGCCTTCGTCGGCGCGCTCGACATCGGCCAGGGCGGCTGCAACGCCCTGTACGACGCGAACGGCGTGCCCTTCCTCTATTACGACCTGGGGCGGGCGAAGGACGGCAACGAGCGGCCGCCGGGCGGCGTCCGCTCGATCTGCATGAACGGCAACCCGGCCGTCGTCCTCTCCCACTGGGACGAGGACCACTACCAGCTCCCGCTCGGCTTCGAGCCGGCGCACGACCTGCCCTGGCTCGTGACCATCACCACGGCCGGGGGAGCCCTCGGTCCGCACGGCGGCAAGGTGGCGAACCGGCTGACGCACTACCGCCTCTGGCCTCATCAGCGCTGGGCCTTCGAGGAGTACAACTGGGGCTTCGTGCTGAAGGCCGACGCGGCGGGGGGCGGGAGCGACCTGAAGAACCGGATGTGCCTGGTCCTGCTCGTGCGCATCCAGGACGACCCGTCGGCCCCGCCGATCGGCCAGCGCCGGGCCCTCGACGTGCTCGGCGCGAGGCCGGAGATCTTCCCCGAAGAACGCTACGTGCTCATGCCGGGCGATGCCATGCTGCATTTCATCCCCACCTGCCGGGCGCACGACCTCGACCGAAAGGTCGTGGCCCTGCTCGCGCCGCATCACGGCGCGCAGACGCACATGACCGACGGCTTCGAAGGAGAAGCCTGGTCGGCCATCCCGGAGCCGGCGCCCGGCCTCTTCAACGGCATGCCGCCGGTGGTGGTCTACACCTACGGCATTCATGCGGCGGACAACGTCCGCGGCTACGGCAGCTACAACCAGTATGGACATCCGGGCCTGGCCGCGGTCCAGACGTACGCCCGCCGCGGCTATCACTACCGTCTGAACACCGTCACGCGCACCGGCGACGGCGGATCGAACTTCGCCGACCACCGCAACTGCATCTTCGCTTCCCGTCTCAACGGTCCGGCGCTCCCTCCGGGAAGCGCCGCGGCAGTGGCCGCGCAGCGCGCGTCGACTGCCTACCTCCGGGCGCTCGAGGATGCGGCCTACGCGAATGCCATGGCTCACTATCAGGCCGAGATGATGGGCGCCGCGGCGGCCAGGCACGCCGCCGTGAACTTCGCCGGGGCGGCGTGGAACGCGTATGCCGCGGAGGCGGTCCGGCTGCTCATCCCCGCCGGCCAGCGCGCCGCCTACCAGGCATTGACGGCCGGGCTGGGCGGGGCGACCAACAAGGCCGTCCAGAACGCTCTGCGGCCGAGCTTCACGGCCCGCGGGGTCGCTCTCGACCTTCATGTCGAGCGGCTGGCGCGGCTCGCGCATGGCGTGGCGGCCACCGCTCCCCAACGTCCGGCGCCGCAAGTGGTGGCCTGCGGCGGGGGGGCGGCCTTCGCCTTCCAGCCTGCGGCCGCGGTGGCCGGCGCGAACCCCGTCTCCGCCGGAGTGGATCCCACCCGGACGGTGGCCAACATCGCTCCCGACGGGCTTCGCGATGCGGCCTTCAACAACGAGAACGTCACCATCGTCTCGGCCGCCGCCAACCGCTGCGTCGTCTGGAGCGCCGGCCACGGCCTGTCGAACAACGATCACGTGGCCCTGGCCGGCGCGCCGGGCGGCATCGCGAGCGCCAAGTACCAGGTGACGAAGATCGACAAGGATCACGTCCACATCGCCGCCGGGGCCGCCCCCTTCGCCGGCCCGGCGCTCCTCGGAAAAGACGCGGTGCGCATCGTGGAGACCGCGCCCGGCCGGGAGGTCGTGCTGCACGCCGGTCACGGGCTGGCGGACGGAAACATCGTCGCCCTCGACCGCGGCGCGGGCGCCGTCCCGCACCGCATCCGCGTCCTGGACGCCGACCACTACGAGGTCGCCGCCGCCCCGCACGCGGCGGCGAGCCGGGTCCGCTTCGGGCACGTCGGGGGAACGGCCGTGACCATCGTCACGACGGCGAACAAGCAGACCATGGTGCACCACCCGCGGCACGGCCTCGTGGCGAACGCGAACATGGCCGTCAAGTACGCCGGCGCCGCCGCCTTCCTGAACATCAACCTGACCAAGGCCAACAGGCAAGAGCACAAGATCCAGGCCGTCTTCGGCGACGACCACTACGCGGTCGATTATGACGCCGGCGGCACGGCAGTCGACGAGACGGCCGCCGTCTGCGGCACACCCGTGCGCCTGCTCTCCGCCGCGGCCGGCAAGGCCGTCGTCCGCCACGACAGCCACGGCAGGAACACGAACGACTTCGTGAGGATCGAGGACTCGGCGATCCCTGCCTGCAACGCGAAACACAAGATCACGACGCTCGGCCCGAACCACTACCTCATCACCGGTCCGGGCGCCCAGGCCAACGGCGTCGACGGCACCGCGTGGACCGGCGCGACGAAAGTGGCGCTGATCGAGGTCGCTCACGACGCCCTCCTCGTGCGCCACGACGGGCACGGGAATCCGGTGAATCCGCTCTTCGCCAACGGCCTCCTGCACGGGCGGGCCGAGGCGGTCGTCGCCGTCGGCGCAGACCACTACACGTTGCCGCTGGAGCCGGCTGCCCAACTGCTGCAGGACGCTACCGTTCAGGCCGGGGGCCAGGCCGCGATGTTGATCAAGACGCCCCTGGACAAGGCCCTGATCTACCAGGCGGGACACGGCATCGCGAACGGCACGAAGGTGGCGTTCGTCGGCGGACGGCTGAACGGTAAGAGCCTGCCCATCGCCAAGATCGACGTCGACTGGTTCCAGGTGCAGGACGCCGCGGCGGAAGAGGTCGCGGTGGAGGCCGTCCAGGCCGCGGGCAAGGCCGCCTCGCTCCTCAAGACCTCGCCCGCCGCATTCCTGGTCAAGCGCGCCGCTCACGGGATCGCCTCCGGCACGGACGTGCCGTTCACGAACGGCGTCGTGCACGGCCGGACGTATCCGGTCACCAAGATCGACGCCGACTACTTGTCGATCCCCATCGTGCCGGCGAGCGGTGCCTACGTCGACGCCGCCTCGGCCACGGGCGGCACGGCGGTGGAGGTGATCAAGACCGCGGCCGACCGCATCGTCGTGCGCGAGGCGGGGCACAACCGGCCCGACGGCTCGGCCGTCACCTTCACCCTCGGCCCGCTCGCGGGGCGGACCTACACCATCTCCAAGGTGAATGCCGACTACTACGCCATCGCCGAGAGCGACGCGCGGGAGTCGAAGGTCGGGACCAAGTCCGTCGGCCCGACCGCGGTGAAGATCTATCACGCCGGCATCGGCGCGGCCATCGTGCGCCACCCGGCGCATGGGATGAAGAGCGGCGACCCGATCGCCATCGGCGGCTCGACCAACGAACACAACGACGCCCTCCACGTCGCGCAGCCCGTGGACGCCGACCACTACACGATCGACACCGCCCGGAGCCGGACCCGCCTCGACACGGGAGCCATCGCCGGCG
>DATEOX010000471.1:0-14890 GCA_035273585.1 Thermoanaerobaculia bacterium | reverse complement strand
TGCTCGTCCACGCCGGCAACATCATCAAGGCCAACGACACCACGCCGCTGGTGACCATCAACCAGACGCAGCCGATCTACGTCCAGTTCTCCGTCCCCGAAAAGCAGCTCGGCCAGCTCCGCGCGCGCCTCGGCGGCGACGATGCGGCCGTACTCCTCCTTCGTCACGTAGTCCTTCTTCACCAGGTCGCCGTAGCGCGCCGCCTCCGACTCCGCGTTGCGCAGCACGGCCTGGTCGCGGGCCAGGTTCGCCTGCGCCTGGGCCAGCGCGGCCCGGTAGGGGCGGGGATCGATGGTGAAGAGGAGCTGCCCGCGGCGGACGTCTTCGCCCTCGCGGAAGGAGACGCGCGTCAGTTGGCCGCCGGCCAGGGCGCGGACGGCGACGGTGGACATCGGCTGGACGCTGCCGATGGCCGTGATCTGCACCGGCACGTCGGTCTGTTTCGCCACGGCCACGCTCACCGGGATGCGCTCGTCGCGCGGTTTCGGCTTCTCCTTCGCGCAGGAGACCAGCGCGAGGAGAAGGACTGCATACGTCAACGTTCGATTCATCATTTCAGCGATCCCGTATCGTGCGCGAGCTGCGCCACTGCTACGAACCAGTCCGTGCGCGCCTGCACTTCCTGCGCGCGGGCGCTCTCCAGCGCCGACTCGGCCGTCAGGAGATCGAGGATGCTCCCCACGCCCGCCTTGTATCGATCGGCCGCCACGTCCGCCGACTGCTGCGCGCTGGCCAGCAGGTCGCGCGCCGTGGCCAGCCGCGTGGTCGCGGTCTGGAGCGCGTAGTAGCTCGTCCAGACCTGCAGGTTCACATCCTGCTCCAGCGCCCGGACGTTCTCCCCCGCGACCTGCGCCCTTGCCTCGGCGGCCCGGATGTCGTACGTGTTCCGGAACCCGGTGAACAGCGGGAAGCGGAGCGAGACTCCCGCGGAGTACGGCGTGTTCGAATCGCGCGTGCCGATGCGCGTGTAGCCGACGGAGCTGGCCACGGAGATGGTTGGCAGCCCCTGGGCCCGCACTTCCTGCACCCGCGCCCGGGCCTGCTCGGCGCGCGCCCGCGAGGCGGCGAGGTCCGGCCGCTGCTCGACGGCGCGGGCGATGAGCGCGTCGACGGTCTCGGTGACCTGCCGCGCCGGAATCTCGAGCGGCAGCTCGCCGAAATCGAAGCGCGTCGTGGCCGGCAGGCCCATGGTCGTGGCCAGCAGCCCTTCGATCGTGCGCAGGTTGCCCTCGATCGTGTCGCGGTTGAGCGTTGCCTGCGACAGCGCAGTGCGCGCCTGGAGCACGTCGGCGATCGTGGCGATGCCCGCCCGATGTCGCGCCTCGGCGGCGTCGAGCGACGTCCGCCGCTCCTTGATGGTCGCTTCCTGCGCGGCGAGCAGCGCCTTCGCATCGAGGTAACCGTAGTAGGCCTGCTGGGTCTGGAAGATGACGTCCTGGATAGCCTGGTTGTGCAGAAAGTCGGCGGCGATGAGCGCCTGCCGGGCCTCTTCGACGAACGCCTCGCGTCCGCCAAAGTCGAAGAGGAGGTAGCTCAGCGCGAGGCTCGGCCCGTAAGTCAGCCCATTGCCGCGGGAGTGGACGACCGACGCATTGAGGTCGATCTGCGGCAGGTACTCCGACTTTGCGCTGCCGAGGTCGGCCTCCGCGGCGCGGGCCTGGAGCCAGGCGATCCGCGTGTCGGGGTTGTTCGAGAGGGCGATGTCGATCACCTGCGCGAGCGAGATGGCCATGCCCGGCGTGTAGGTCGCCGGCAGGTCGGTCTTGGCCACGACCGGGACGGGCGGCGGGACGACGTTGGCGGGCGGCGTCCACGGCTTGGCCGGCGCGTCGGAGGTGCCGGGGTGGGGGGCGGTGCTTGCGCAGCCTGTCAAAAAGACGGCGAACAGCAATCGCTTCACGCGGCACCTCGGCGCCGGGCGGCGACCGGAGCGAGGCCGGCCAGGAAGATGTCGGCCACGAGCTCGGCATCATCCTCCACCGGACGCGGCGAGTCGTCGAGGAGGCGCTGGTTCATCAGGGCCACGGTGCTCTCGATGAACATGGCCGCGACGTGGCGCGCGTCGACGTTGCGGAACACGCGCTTGCGCACACCGTCGCGGATCACGCGCGCCGTCCCGTCGATGAGGTTGCGGTAGCGGTCGGTCTGATAGCGTTCTCCCATCACGCGCGTCACCTCCCGCTCGTACAGCAGGATGCGGAAGAGGTCGCGCTTCTCGTCGAAGTAGGTCAGGTAGCGGAGCACCAGCGCGCGGAGCTTCCGCTCCGGCGAGGCCGCGCCGACCAGGATCTCGTGCAGCTTCTCGGTCAGCGGGGCCAGCGCCGAGTCCTTCACCGCCTCGAGCAGCTCCTGCTTGTCGCGGTAGTGGAGGTAGACCGTCCCCTTGGCGATGCCGGTCTCCTGCGCCACTCGCTCCATGGTGACGCTCTTCAGCCCCTCGCGGCACATGAGCCGGATGACCGCCTGCTGGATGCCCTGGCGCTTGAACTCGTTCCAGAGGTCCGTATTTTTCGGAGAAGCCATGCGAAGTCTGACCGAACGGTCAGTTTTTATACTCGCAAGTCAGGGAAGTGTTGAGTTACAGAATGATGAATGATGAATGATGAGTGATGAGTGATGAAGGACGAGGCGTCCGGGTGTCCGCCTTTGTTCATCATTCATCCTTCATCATTCATCCTTCTCAAAGCCTCGCCCGCTTCCGCGGCCGCTTCTGCCTTTTCCTGATCCAGCCCGCTCGCCAGAACCACATCACCATCACGCCGGTCGTGGCTGCCATCAGGCCGAGGGCGAAGCCGTAGCCGTGCAGCCAGTGCAGCTCGGGCATGTGCTCGAAGTTCATGCCGTAGATGCCGGCGATGAGCGTCAGGGGGAGCATGATCGACGAGAAGATGGTCAGCACCTTCATGATCTCGTTCGTCCGGTTGGCGATGACGGAGAGGTAGGCCTCCATCGTGCCGGCCATCAGGTCGCGCTCCACGTCGATCGTCTCGCTGATGCGGAACATGTGGTCGTAGACATCGCGGAAGTAGATGAGGTACTGGCGCTGGATGAACTGCGCGTCGCCGCGGGAGATCTGGTTGAGCAGCTCGCGCTGTGGCAGCGAGATGCGGCGCAGGATGTTCACGTCGCGCTTGAGATGCAGCAGCTCGTCGAGATGGAACGGCTGCGCGTCCTCGAAGATCTTCTCCTGCAGCCCATCGACGCATTCATCGATCCGCTCCAGGAGCGGGAAGATGGCGTCGACCATCTGGTCCACGATCGAGTAGAGCAGGTAGTCGGGCCCGTTCGAGAGCAGGCGCCGGTCGGCCGGCAGCCGGCTCCGGACGTCCTCCACCGGCTTCATCGCGTCCTTGTGAATGGTGAAGAGGAAGTCCTTGCCCAGGAACGCGGCGAGCTTGTAGGTCTGCGAGCCGTGCTCGCTCAGGTCGACGTCCACCGCACGGAAGATGAAGAAGTCGTAGCTCGGAAACGGGTCGTACTTTGGCAGCGTCATCGCCGACAGCGAGTCCTCGGCGGCCAGCTCGTGGAACCCGAAGCGCTCCTCCAGCAGCGGCTCGAGCGTCTGCTGCTCCGGACTCTCGATGTCGACCCACAGCCTGTCGCCGTCCGCCGAGCGCCAGTCGTCGATCAGCTCCGCGCCTCCCTGGCGGAGCTGGTCCTTCTGCATGAGGGAAACGCGGATGGTCGTCAAGCGGACGAGAGTTTAGCGCTTCCCCCTCCGTCGCACGGCTGCGGTGATGCCGGCCCGAGCTCGACGGTCAGCGACGCCCGGTCGTTTGCCGGCACCTCGTCCGCGGTGCCGGAGATCGTGGCGGTGGTCGCGAACGGGCCTCCGTCCGCGGGTGACCGCACGGCGACGAAGATCGATCGCGACTTGCCGGCCACGAGCGGCTGCAGCGTGCATTGGCCGCCTGCGATGGTCCTGATGGTCAGAGCACCGACGCCAGCTCCCGGTATTCGCGCCCCTGCGACTCCGCCACCGCCTTGTACGTGATCGCGCCGCCGTACACATTCACCCCCTCGGCCAGGCCGGGATCCTCGATGGCTGCCTGGAAGCCGAGCCTGGCCAGCTTGCGGGTGTAGGGGAGGGTGGCGTTCGTCAGGGCGATGGTCGAGGTGCGGGGGACGGCGCCGGGCATGTTCGCCACGCAGTAATGGATCACGCCGTCGACCTCGTACACGGGATTCGAGTGCGTCGTCGGATGCGCGGTCTCGACGCAGCCGCCCTGGTCGATGGCCACGTCGACGATGACCGAGCCCTTCTTCATCTCGCCGACCATCTGCCGGGTGACGAGCTTCGGCGCGGCGGCGCCGGGGATGAGCACGCCGCCGATGAGCAGGTCGGCGCGGCGGACGGCATCCGTGATGTGCGCGCTGTTCGAAGCCAGAGTCTGCACCGCGCCGCGGAAGATGTCGTCGAGGTAGCGGAGGCGCTCGAGGTTCGTGTCGAGGATCGTGACGCGGGCGCCGAGGCCGACGGCCATCTTCGCCGCGTTGGTGCCGACCACACCGCCTCCGATGATGACCACGTCGCTCGGCAGCACGCCCGGCACGCCGCCGAGGAGCACGCCGCGGCCGCCGTTCGGCTTGTGCAGGTAGTACGCGCCGACGTGCACCGACATCCGCCCCGCCACTTCCGACATCGGCGTGAGCAGGGGCAGCGTGCGGCGGGCGTCGGTGATCGTCTCGTAGGCGATGCCGGTGATCTTCTTCTTCAGAAGCGCCGCGGTGAGGTCGGGGACGGGCGCGAGGTGGAGGTAGGTGAAGAGGAGCTGGCCATCCACGAGGCGCTTCAGATCGGCCTCGATCGGCTCCTTGACCTTGACGATCATCTCCGCCTGATCGTAGACCGCGTCCGCGTCGGGAAGGATCGTCGCGCCGGCGACGCGGTACTCGTCATCCGAGAACCCGCTGCCGTTTCCAGCCCCGGCCTGCACCAGCACCTGATGCCCATCCTTCTGCAGCACCGCCGCCCCGGCCGGCGTCATCCCCACGCGATATTCGTTGTCCTTGATCTCGGTCGGTACACCGATGCGCATGCCGCTCTCCCTTTGCGGCGCGCATTGTAGTGCGAGAACCGTTGTCGGTTATCGGTTGTCGGTTGTCAGTAGAGCGCCGCCTACTGACAACCAATAACCAACAACCAACAACTTCTATCGCGGTCGGCGCACCTTCGGCGGCACCGGAAACGTCGGCAACGCCGGCAACCCGAACGCCTGCGGCGCGAGCGTCTTCGCGGCGGCGAGCGCGTCGAGCATGCCGAAGCCGGTGAAGGCGTCGAAGCCGGGCTGGCCGAGGTCCACCGCCGTGTTCTGGATGGCGAGCTTGATCTGCTCGGCGGTGGCATCGGGGGCGAGGGACCAGAGCAGGGCGGCGCTGCCGGCCACGTGCGGGGTGGCCATCGACGTGCCGCTGAGCATCCCGTAGTCGTCGAGGCGGTAGCTGGCGGCGAACGAGCCGCTGCCGATCTTGTCCAGCAGGCGCAGCCCCTCCGTCGTGTTCAGGCCGATGGCCAGCGGCCACTCGAACTGCCCGTCTTCCTCGATGAGGATCAGCGACCAGTTGGACTGGTTGTCGACGCCGCCCGGGTTGTTGTAGATGAGCACCGCCGCGGCGCCGGCCGCCTTCGCGTTGCGCGCCTTCTCGTTGAACGTGATCTCGCCGCGGCGGATGAGCGCGATGTTGCCGCTGGCCTCCGCCGGGAAATCGCCCTTCCGCCCGAGCTTGCAGTCGACCACGCGGCCGAAGATCGAGGTCTTCGGTGAGCCGGCGATCGGCGTGCCGGTGAAGAGCGTACCGTCATCCGCCTGGACGTCCGCCGCCTGTGCGGTGCCGACCGGCATCGTGGAGAGGACCGAGACGCCGGGGGCCATCACGCTCAGCTTCACGCCCCAACTGGAGAAGCGGGCGCGCGTCTCCGTCTCGTCGACCGCGCCGATGGCCATCACGCCGGGGTAGCTCGCCGGATAATCGATCTCAGGGAAGGCGCGGTTGCCGGCCGCGGCGACGACGAGGATGCCGCGGTCGATGGCCTTGGCGAAGAGCTCCGTCTCGATGGGCGACGGATCGGGCGCGCCGAGGGAGAGGCTCATGATCCAGTGCCCGCCGTCTGCCGCCGCTTTGTTGATGATCCAGTCGACGCCAGCGGCGATGTGCTCGTCGGTGCCGACGCCTTTCGAATCGAGGACCTTGACCGACCAGACCCGCACCCGCGGCGCGACGCCGACCACGCCGATGTTGTTCTCCACCGCGCCGATGGTGCCGGCCACGTGCGTGCCGTGGCGGTTGTCGTCGCGCGGCTCGTCCGTCAGCGTGTAGGTGTTCCAGCCGCCGGCGTAGTTCTCCTTCAGGTCGGGATGATCGAAGTCGATGCCGGTGTCGAGGATGGCCACGTTGACCGTGCCCGAGCCCTTCGTCGCCGGCCAGACCTCGCGGGCGTGGACGAGGTCGACGCCGTACGGCACGAGCTGCTTGAGCGTGTAGTTGACGTTGGGCGCCGCGGCGACGGGCTGCTGCGAAGGCGTCGCATCATTCACCGAGCGCTCCACGACCGGAGTCACGGACCGCACTTCGCTCGACATCCGCAGCTCTGCCGCCTCTTCAGCCGTGAGATCGGCCGCGAACGCGCGGGCATTGCGAAACGTGCGGACGGCGCGCTCCGCCGACGCGTCGGCGTCGCGGAAAAGGCGCTGCTCGAGGTTGGCTGGAGTGTGGCGGGTGAGGACGACGTACCGCCCGGTGGTGGCGGCCCACGCCGGCGCCGCGACTGCGACCGTGAGACAGAGGGCGATGATCGGTTTCATCGTTTCGATCTACGGCGCAGCGCGGCGCGGCGTTGGGAAGTAGTTGCTGGTTACTAGTTGCTGGTTGCTGGTAGTCGGTTGCCAGGTTCTCTACTAGCAACCAACAACCAGCAACTGTCTCTTACGGCTTCCGCTTCAGAATCCGGCGTCCGTTGAACCCGCCGTTCGTCGGCTCAGGCGGCGGCTGCACAGGGCTCGTCGACGAGCCGGTATTCCAGCCGATGTCGTTGAGCTGGTCGTTCGTGATGTCCAGCCCGTGGCTGAGGTCGTCGTTGATGCGCGGCTCCATCAGGAGGTTCGGCACGGCCGTCACGTCCCAGTGCGAGTACGTCGAGCCGGGAGAGGGGTCGCCCGGCGCGTAGAGCTTGACCGAGCCGGTCGTGTCGGCGCCGTTGCGCTTGGTCGGGTCGCTGCGCAGCGTCGCGTCGAGGTTCAGGGAGAGCGCCGCGCGGATGGCGTCGCCGTTCTGCTTCGTCACGCTGATGGTCGGGATGGTGAGCGACGAGTCCGAGCCGCTCATGTTCGGCGGGATGCTGTCGAAGCCGTTGTCGACCACGAGCACGGCGATGGCGCCCGCGTCCTGCGCGTTCCTCGCCTTCTGCGAGTAGTTGCAGCGCCCGCGGTCGACCAGGGCGATGCGGCCGGCGATGGAGCTCGCGTTGTTGAACGCCGAGCAGCCGTCCGTCGTCGACCCGGAGGACGTCGAGCCGCTGGCCGGCTCGGCCGCGTCGGTGGCGGCGGCGATGCGGCCGGTGAGGCCGGCGAGCGGCGCCTCCGGTCCGAAGAAGGCGAAGCCGGCGGCGAACGTCTTCGACACCGGCGTGCTGCCGGCGATGGTCAGCAGCGCCTGGGCGCGCAGGTACTTGCCGGCGGCGGTCGTCGAGAGCTGGCCGGCCCAGACGAGGTTCTGATCGTTGACCAGAGCGGTGGCGCGCTGCTCATCCGACTCCTGGTCCAGGCGGAGGCCGGTGGAGTTGTCGAGGGCGAGGGTGTCGTAGACCATCGGGATGCCCTGGTAGCGGAGCGAGCCCGGCGTGGCCGTGTCGCTGGAGTTGCCCGGGACGACGACGCTGCCGACCATCCCCAGGCCGTGGGCGAACTCGTGGAGGAGGACGACGACCAGGTCGACGTCTTCGCCGTGGTTGCCGTCGAGGCCGTAGTACCAGCTCACCGTGCCGAGGCAGCTCGGCTTGTCCAGGTCGCCGTTGAAGCGGGCCCGGATGTGCGCCGCGCCGTCGTCGTGCAGGTCGACGCCGGCAATCTTGTTCGCCAGCGCGGAGACGTACCAGGTGTTGGCCTTCGGGGCGTTCTCGAAGTCGGAGAAGATCCGTGTCGGGCCGGCCGAGCCGAGCGTGGCCGAGGTGGCGGTGCAGCTCAGCGGGGCGAACGAGGCGTCGATGATGATCTCGACCTTGCTGTCGATGGTGTCGCCCCATACGTCGGCCGCGGCGCGGAACGCGTTCAGGCGCTGCTGACCGAGGGTCGTGCCGGCGTTGCCGCCGACCGGAGCGGCGGCCGTCGTGTCGTTGAAGCCGACACCGGCCTGGTCGGTGTTGCGGATGGTGATCTTGGCCGTGGCGAACGCCGATGAGGCGAGCGCGAGGCAGAAGGCGAGCGAGGCGAGGATGCGAACCTGACGCATGGCTTACTTCTCCTCCGCAATGCGCGCCAGCGGCGCCTTCGTCTCCAGGAACCGGCGCGCGGCTCCTTCGCTGTCGACGCACGTGGACTGCATCTTGCCGTTCGCGTCGAGCTTGGCGACCATGATCATGCCGCCCTCGAAATCCATGCTCTTCGCGCCGTTGGCGAGCTTCTTCACGCGGTTGTGCGCGGCGATGCTCGCGTAGAACGCGGAGAGCTCCGGCGGGAGGATCTGGAGCTGCGGCGTCTCCACGGATGTTCCCACCGTGGCAGCCGGCTGGGGCTGCGACGCCTGGGGTTTTTCGGCGGCCTGGGCCAGCGGCGCTGCGAGCGCGAAGGCGGCCAGGGCGAGTAAGCCTGCACGGGTCCTGTTCATCTCGATCTCCTTGAGTTTTCCGACGCGCTGCGACGGCGAGCCGCCGCCGCAGCGCAATCAAATAGTTTACGTCCGATGGGCCCGTTACGGCTTGCGCATGATCCGGCGCCCGTTGAAGCCGCCGTTCGTGGGCGCCGGCACCGCCGGCGTCGACGGATTGGCGAACACCGTCGGGGCCAGTGCCTTGGCCGCCGCGAAGGCGTCGATCAAGCCGTTGCCGAATTCGGGGTCGAAGCCGGCCGCGCCGAGGTCGTGCGCCGTGCTCTGGAGCGCCTGCCGCACTTCCGCCGCGGTGGCGTTCGGCGCCACCGACCAGACCAGCGCCGCGACGCCCGAGGCGTGCGGCGTCGCCATCGACGTGCCGCTCAGGAAGCCGTAGTCGTCCGGTCCTTGGGTCACGGTGATGGTGGCGCTGGGGTTGGCCACGAGCGTCTCGCCATCCTGCTTGGTGATGCCGATCGTCGTCGGCCAGGCGTAGGTCTTGTCCGCCGGGTCGTCGCCGATGAGCGTCCAGCTCAGCGCGCTGTCGTCGTTGTTGAAGATCACGACGGCGATCGCGCCGGCGGCTTTTGCCCGCTGGGTTTTGTCATGGAAGGTGATGCCCTGGCCGCGCTGGATGAGCGCGATCTTGCCGTTCACGGCCGAGGTGAAGTCGCTCGGCGCGCCGAAGCCGCAGAAGACGAACTGACCGCTGATGCTGCCGTTCACGGAGCCGCTGAGCGCCGCGCCGCTGTAGTTCGCATCGCCGGAGCCGACGTAGGCGATGGAGCCCTTGCCGACCTGCAGCGTGGAGAGGACGTCGACGCCCGGCGCGACCAGCGCCAGCTCGGGACCCTGATTGGAGAAGTCGGCCAGGACGCTCTTCGCGTTGATCGCGCCGATGGCCACGACCGACGGATACGCCGCCGGGTAGGCGACCGGCGCCGGCAGGCCGGCCTCGGAGGCGTTCCCGGAGGCGGCAATGGTCAGCACGCCCGCGTCCGCCGCCTTCTGAAAGGCCTGCAGCTCGACGAGGCTCGAATCCTCGGAGCCGAGGGAGAGGCTGAAGATCCAGTTGCCGCCGAGCTCGGCTTTCTTGCCCAGTGCCCAGTCGATGGCGGCGATGATGCTGTCCGTCCGCCCGCTGCCCTGCGCGTTCAGGACTTTCGCCGACCAGAGTTTCACGTGCGGGGCGACGCCGACCACGCCGAGGTCGTTATCCGAGGCGCTGATCGTGCCGGCCACATGCGTGCCGTGGCCGTTGTTGTCCAGCGGATCGTCCGTCTTGGCGATCTCGTTGCGGCCGCCGGCGTACTGGTCCTTGAGATCGGGATGGTTGTAATCGATGCCGGTGTCCATCACCACGACGTTGATGGCGTCGCCGCGCTTGTAGGGCCACACCTGCTGGGCATTCACGAGGGAGATGCCGTACGGCGTGGTCTGCCCGTTCGGGTTGCGCCCGGCGATGAGCTCGGTGTTGGTGACCGGCGTGCTGTCGAGCAGATGCCGCTCGATGGCGGGCTCGACGGCGACGATGTTGCGCTGTCCGCGCAGCTCGGCAGCCTCTTCGTCCGTCAGGTCGACCGCTGCCGCGCTCACATGCGGAAAGAGGCGCAGGGAGCGCCCTCCGGAGGCGAAGTCGGCATCGAGCTGGCGGAAGGACTCGCGCATCGGCGCACCGGCGCGAAGGGCCACTACATAACGGTGCGTACCCTCTGCCGCGAACATCGAGGAAGCGGTGAGAAGGAGCGCGACGGCGAACAGCGTTCGTTTCATCAGGACCTCGGCTCTTGAATTGTTATTCGTAGTGTGGGATTCGCAGGTGGAAAAGGCGCTGAGGGCGGGTGAAATTCCGCGGCGTTCCCGCATGCCTCTTGTCTACATCCATGGCCCGGCTCCCGGCAAGTCCGAGGAGATCCTGCCACGGAAGTGTGACAGGGGAGCGGGGCGCTGCAGCCGCCGCGCTGCGCGCGCGGCTGAGCGAGTAAAATCGACGGCGATATGGCCGATTCGCGTCCTTTCGTTGATTTCACGGTGGAGAAGCCGGGGGAGGGTATCCGCCTTCTGGTAGAGGCTAAGAACACGACCTCTCCGTCGCCGGAATGGGCGGCGCGCTTTCTCCGGAATCTCTTCGTTCATGCGCAGATCCCTGAATCCGCGTACTTTCTTCTCGCTCTGCGTAATCACCTGTATCTTTGGCACCATCCTGCGCCCGATGTCACTGCTCCCGACTTCGAAGCCAACACGGCCGTAGCCCTGCAGCCTTATCTTGCGTGCCTGAACGCCAGCCTCGAAGAGCTGAGCGAGAGCAGCTTCGAATTGCTGATCGAGGCGTGGTTGTCGGATCTCGTGGCCGGAACGCTGCCCGATACGCCGAATCGCCATTGGCTCGAGGAATCAGGGCTCGCCGAATCGGTGCGCGACGGCGCGATCCGCACGAACATCGCCGCGTGATTGTTTACGTCGAGACCAATTTTCTGCTGGAGCTCGCGTATCTTCAGGAGAGGTGCGAGAGCTGTCGCGCGCTGCTGACGCTCGCCAATGGCGGCGCGATCACACTTGCACTACCGGCCGTTTGTGCCACCGAAGCGCGCGCTACCTGGTACCGGCGTGCCGCCGACCGCCGCGCGTTGCACACGACTGTACACAATCAGATCCGTGAGATCTCGCGGTCGGAGCCGTTTCGTGACCTTCTCGACCAGTCGAGAAACGTTTTGGCCGCCTTGGTGGATCGCGGTGAAGAATCACGCCAGCGGCTCGAAGAAGCAATCGACGCAGTCGCGACGAGCGCAACGATGGTTCCGCTGACGAGCGAGATCGTTGCGACCGCGAGGTGGCACGAGATCGCGTATTCGCTGACGCCGCAGGATGCTGTTGTTCTCGCGTCCGTTCGGGCTCACGCAGAGAGTCACGCCGGCCCCAAGGTGTTCGTCAGCCAGGACGCGAAAGGATTTGCGCACCCGACCGTGTACGACGAGCTGTCGGCCGTAGAGTGCAAGGTCCTCGTCAATTTCACGGACGCACTCGCTTACGTCAGGAACGCTCTCAAGGCGCCGGACTAAGTAGCCCCTCGCCCCCTTGGCACCGTTTGCGATAGCCTCACCATCATGTCGACGACCACTGCCAACCTGATCACCAACACCGACGACATTCTCCAACTGATCCGTGACACGAAGAGCATCGCCGTGCTGGGGATCAAGCCGGAGTCGCACGCCGACCAGGCCGCGCATTACGTGCCGGCGCATATGGCCGCGGCCGGCTACGACGTCATCCCCGTGCCGGTCTACTACCCAGACGTGACGGAGATCCTCGGGCAGCCGGTGTTCCGCAAGCTGGCGGATGTCGGGCGGCCGATCGACATGGTGAACGTCTTCCGCCGCCCGAGCGACATCCCGCCGCACCTGGACGACATCATCGCCGCCAGGCCGAAGAGCGTCTGGTTCCAGCTCGGCATCCGCAACGACGAGGCGGCGCGGCGCCTGGCCGACGCCGGCATCAAGGTGGTCCAGGACCGCTGCCTGATGGTCGAGCACTCGCGCATGCGGCGGTGATCGCAGGAGCGGACCACCGCCGCGTCGAACTGCCGCCCTACACCTTCTGGGAGTCGCGCGGCGGGAGCGGTACGCCGGTCGTCCTCCTCCACGGCCTGGGCGGCTCCTCGGACTGGTGGCGGCGCAACTTCGACGCGCTCGCCGAGCGCCATACGGTCTCGGCCGTCGACCTGGTCGGCTTCGGGCGCAACCGCTTCTTCCTCCGCCAGTCGCGGCTTCCCCTGACATTCGATGACATCGCGGCGCTGCTCGCGCGCTGGATCGAGCAGTCGTTCGCCGGCCGGCGCGTGCACCTCGTCGGCAACTCGATGGGCGGCCACATCGCCATCCACCTCGCCGCGCGGCGGCCCGACCTCGTGCGATCCATCGTCCTCGTCAGCTCCACCGGCATTCCGTTCGAGCTCGGGCCGCGCCGCCATCTGGAGAACCTCTTCCTGCCGCCCGGCCTCTTGTCCTTTGCCCGCGTGGTGGCCCGCGACCTCTTCCGCGCCGGACCGACGGCGATCATGCTCGCCTTCAGCCGCCTCCTGCGCGACGACGCCCGCCCGCTCCTCCGCCGCCTGACCATGCCCGTGCTCCTGCTGTGGGGCGAGCGCGATCCGCTCGTGCCGCTGACTTACGCCCGGCAGATGGCCGCCGAGGTGCCGGGGGCGAGGCTGGATGTGGTGCCGCACGCCGGGCATGTGGCGATGTGGGAGAACCCGGAGTACTTCAACGCCGCGCTGCTCTCGTTTCTCGATGAGGTGGACGCGGCGGACGGTCTCGAGCCGCCGCGCCCGGCGTTCTCGTGGGGTATCGGCGGCTGGACGGATGGCATCGCGCATCGCGAGGCGGGCCGCCGCCGCGACGTCGCCCTCGTGCACGGCCTCGGGATGTCCAGCCGCTACTTCAAGCGCTTCGCCGGCGCGCTGTACGTCCGCGGCCTCGACTCGATCGCCGTCGATCTGCCCGGCTTCGGCGAGAGCCGCGACGCTCCCGCCGCCGATCCGGTCGAGCACGCCCGCATCCTCGGCGCGTGGGGCGAGAAGCTCGGCATCCGCGACGCGCTCTGGATCGGTCACTCCACCGGCTGCAACGCGGTCGCCCACCTCGCCGCCGCGAGGCCCGACCTCGCCCGGGCCGCGGTGATGCTCTCGCCGGTCTGGTCGCAACAGCATCACCTGCTGCGCCGCATGACCATCGACTTTGTCGTCGATGCGTTGCGCGAGCCGGTCGCCCTCTACCCGCGCGTGCTCGCGTCCTACTGGCGCGCCGGCGTGCTCCGCTGGTGGCGCACGCTGCGCCGCTACGTGCCGGACATGCGCGGCACGCCGCCGCTGCCGCGACACGTGCGCTTCATCGCCGCCGCGCGCGATCCGCTCCTCGATGAAGAGCGCATCCGCGAGCTGGATGCGCATGCAGTGTTGGACCTGCCCGGCGCGCACGCCGTGCACTTCTCCCATCCGGAGCAGACCGCGGATGCGGTGCTAGCGCCGCCCTAACGTCATCCGCCACGGCGCGGGCGTGCCGCTCACCGTCCAGAGCATGCGCGAGCCCGGCAGGTACTCCTCCGCCTCGCTCAGCTCGCCCGACTCCTCCCGCATCCGGACGATCACCACGTATCCGGCGCGCAGGTCCGGCGCGATGCGCTGCCGCCCGCGCCAGGCGCGCACCACGGCCCGGCTGCTCCAGAAGGCGAGCGCGGCGAACGCGATCGGCGCGAAGAGCGACGTGAGGCCGCCGCGCAGCGCCACCACCGAGGTCGTGATCGTGCCGACGATCGCCACCGCCGCGAGCGCCACGTTCACCAGCCGCGTCGGCGGCGCGAGCGCGTCGAGCTCCGCCACCTCGTCGGAGGTGAGCGCGCGCTGGTGGATGAGCACGCGCCCGTCGTCCGTCGCCGGCTTCACGAACTGCGCGGCGAGGGCGGCGTGGGCGGGCGGAGGGGCGGTGGCGGCGGCATGCGCGAAGCGGGGGAAGTCCGGTGCGCGGTCGTTGAGGCGCCAGATCATCGCCGAGCGCGGCAGCACCTCGATGCGCAACCCGCCCCCTTCGCATCGATCGACGAGCCCCCCGCGCAAATCGCGCCGGATGCGCATCACGGAAATGATCGAGTACCAGCGCATCCGCGACAGGTTGCGGATCGCGGCAAGGCTGAGGCCCAGAATGATCGGCCCCATCCAATCCGTGATCTTGCTCACGTTGATCGCGAACAGCGCCAGCGCCGCGGCGCCGATGAGGACGACGGCGTTGAGCGCAACGTTGCCCAGCAGCCGGCGGAAGATCCGCGCCACCTCGGCGCGCTCGTCGGCCGTCAGCTCGCGCGAGCCGACCACCGGCAGGCCTGCGTACCAGCGCTGTTCCATCTCACCGCGCGCCGAGCTGCTTCATCAGCTCGTCGCGGAAGTAGCCGGTGGGAATCGTCCCCTGCTTGATGAACAGCAGGTGGAACTTCTTGAGGTCGAACTTGTCGCCGAGCTTCTGCTTCGCCTCGTTCCGCAGGGCGTAGATCTCGTCCTTCCCCAGGCGGTAGGTGATGGCCTGCGTCGGCCACTTGGAGT
>DATEOX010000470.1:0-16796 GCA_035273585.1 Thermoanaerobaculia bacterium | reverse complement strand
CGGAGTCGGTCGTGGCGGAGAACATCCTGTCCATCCTCTGCGTGCCGCTCATCATCAAGGAGCGGATCGCCGGGGCGATCTACGTCGACCACCGCCAGGCGCGGCACCTCTTCTCGCAGAAGGACCTTGTCTTCCTGGAGGCGTTCGCCGATCAGGCGGCCATCGCCATCGAGAACGCGCGCCTCTACGAAGAGCTGGAAGAGGCGCGGACGCGGCTCTCGCTGGAGAACGAGTCGCTGCGGCGCGAGGTGCTGGTGGAGAAGCACCTCGACTCCGTGGTCGGGCAGTCGGAGGCAGTGGCCAAGATCCAGTTCGCCATCCGCAAGGCGGCGGCGGGCGCCTCGACGGTGCTGCTGCGCGGCGAGTCGGGGACGGGCAAGGGCCTCATCGCGCGCATCATCCACAACGTCAGCCCGCGCCGGAACGGGCCGTTCATCAAGTTCAACTGCGCGGCCTTGCCCGAGACGCTGGCCGAGTCGGAGCTGTTCGGTCACGAGAAGGGGGCCTTCACCGGCGCCGACCGGCGCAAGCTCGGGCGCTTCGAGCTGGCCAACAATGGGACGATCTTCCTCGACGAGATCGGCAAGGTGAACCTGGCCATGCAGGCCAAGCTCCTGCGCGTGGTGGAGGACAAGGAGTTCGAGCGCGTCGGCGGCACGCAGACCATCAAATCGGACGTGAAGATCATCGCCGCCACGAACCTCGACGTGGAGAAGGCGATCGAGGAGGGGACGTTCCGCGAGGACCTCTTCTACCGGCTGAACATCATCCCCCTCGTGCTGCCGCCGCTGCGGGAGCGGAAGGACGACATCCCCCTCCTGGCCGAGCACTTCATGCGCAAGATCTGCAAGGATCTGGGCAGCGAGACCAAGCGCCTGGAGCCGGGGGTGATCGATCTCTTCCTCCGCTACGACTGGCCGGGCAATGTGCGCGAGCTGGAGGCGACGCTGCACCGGGCCATCGTGATGTCCAACGGCGAGACCATCACCCGCAACGACTTCTACGGCCTCTTCGCCGAGCTGCCGACGAGCGTGGTGGACGATGGCCCGATCTCCATGCCGAGCTCGCTGCTCAACCCGCTCGTGGCCAAGATGGACATCACCAGCGAGATCTACGACGAGGTCATCTCTTCCGTCGACCGGCAGCTCATCGAGAGGGCCCTGGAGACCTCCGGCGGGCGCATCCGGGAGGCGGCCCGGAGGCTGGGACTGGCCCGAAACACCCTTAAATCAAAAATACAGAAGTACAACATTGCCGTTCGGGAGTAGCCTTACGGGTCGTGGTTCGATACCAGCTCTCCTGGCGGAATCCGAATGAGCATCTCTACGACGTCGCGGTGACGTTCGTGGCCCCCGTGGACGACCCGCTGCTGCATCTGCCGGCGTGGCGTCCGGGGCGCTACACGATCCAGAACTTCGCGGCCAACGTGCGGGAGTGGAGCGCGAACATGCGCAAGGTGGCCAAGTCCGCCTGGCGCGTGGCGGCGAAGGCCGGCGAGCAGGTCACGGTGCGCTACCGCTACTACGCGGGCGTCCTCGACGCCGGCTCGAGCTTCCTCGACGAGAGCGAGGCCTACTTCAACGGCTCGAACCTCTTCATGTGGGTGGATGGGCTGCGCTCCGAGCCGGCCATGCTCGCCGTTGAGGCTCCCGAGGCGTGGCGGGTCGAGACGCAGTTGCCGTCGGTGCATCCGCATGCCTTCGAGGGGCGCGACTACGACCATCTCATCGACTCGCCGGCCATCGCCGCGGCGTCGATCATCCATCACGCCTTCGAGGAGGCCGACTGTTCGGTGCATGCGGTCTTCCTCGCCTCTGAGGGAATCGAGACGGGGCTGTTCGTGGAGCCGCTGCGGGCGATCGTGCGGACCCAGGCGGAGCTGTTCGGCGGGCTGCCCTGCTCGGAGTACCGCTTTCTGTACCACGTCGGCGACCGCTGGCACGGCGTGGAGCACGAGGACTCCTGCTCGATCATCGTCCGGCGGGGAGGGCTCGTCGGCGCGCGGCCCGGCGACGAGGGCTTCGACCACCTGCTCTCCATCTCCTCCCACGAGCTCTTTCACGTCTGGAACGTGAAGCGGATCGTGCCGGCCCGCTTCGTCCCGTACGACTACTCCGCCGAGACGCCGACGCGCCTCCTCTGGGCCATGGAAGGGATCACGTCGTACTACGGCGACCTGACCCTGCTCCGGGCCGGGATCTGGGATGCGGCGAGGTACCTCCGCCACCTGCAGCACGAGATCGAGCTGCTCGAGTCGTCGCCCGGAAGGCATCACCTGTCGCTCGCCCAGGCCAGCTTCGACGGCTGGCTGCAGGACCAGATCCACGACAAGTCGAACGCCTGGGTGTCGTTCTACAACAAGGGGGAGATCGTCGCGGCGCTGCTCGACCTGGAGATCCGCCGCCGCAGCGCGAAGTCTCTGGACGACGTGATGCGCCATCTGTGGCGCGAGTACGGCGAGGAGCGGCAGGGATTGGAGGAGGACGCGATCGAGCGCGCCGTGGCACGCGTCACGGGCGAGGACTTCACGGAGTTCTTCGCCCGCTACGTGGACGGCA
Organism: Thermoanaerobaculia bacterium; assembly: GCA_035273585.1. Classification (GTDB taxonomy): domain Bacteria; phylum Acidobacteriota; class Thermoanaerobaculia; order Gp7-AA8; family Gp7-AA8; genus JAFAVZ01. The sequence continues at coordinate 14,238 of DATEOX010000470.1, read as the reverse complement.
CGGAGCCGCTCCCGTACGCGGAGCTCTTCGACTCCGCCGGCGTGACCTACGAGTCCCAGCCCCGCGACCTCGGGTTTGGCGCGCGCGTCCGCAGCAGCGACGGTGCGCTGCTCATTGATTCCGTGACGCGCGGCGGCACGGCCATGGAGGCGGGCCTCCTGCCCGGCGACGAGCTGATCGCCATCGACGCCACCCGCACCCGCACGGAGGCGGACGTGCAGCGCCTCTTCCGCGGCGTCGTCCCCGGCGTGCAGGAGGTGGAGATCGTCTTCGCCCGCGCCGGCGTGGTGCAGCATCGCCGCGTCGTGGCCCGTCCCGATGGCAGCGTCACGGTGTCGCTCACGCTCCGGGAGGGGCTGGAGTACGGGCCGGCGTACGCGGACGTGGCGCCGGGCACGCGGATCGCCGCGCACGGTTGAGCTAGAGTGCGCACCCACAAATGGAATTCACCGAAGACCACGTTCCCATCGAAGGCATCGAAGAGACCGTCCGCGAGCTGGTGGAGCTCTACGGCGGCTCGCTCGAATTGCTGGCCGGAACGGAGGCGCGCTTTACGCTGCCGCTCCGCCGCGGCGTCGCCACCGGCGGCGCCGTGGAATGCACCCTCTCCTGGACGCCGCCCGCCGACTCGGAAACGACGGTGACGCTCTCCTGCGACCGCGACGTCGACGCTCCCAAAGCGCAGCGCGTGGCCATGCTCGTGGCCGGCGTGATCGGCGGCCTGCTCTTCACCATCTGGCCGTTCTTCCCCCACCAGAAGGAGCTCGGCACCCTCGGCTGGATGGGCGGCCTGGTGGCGGTCTGCGTCTATTTCCTCTCGCTGCGGAAGACGAGCGGCGGGATCGCCTGGGACTTTTTGCAACGGGTGGTGCGGACGCAGCGCAGCACTACCTGATCGCCACCTCCCGCTCCACTCGCCCGGCGACGCCCGGCGTGTCGAGGCCGAGGAGGCGGACGTCGAGGCGCAGCGCGTCGGGGGTGCTGCCGAGGAGCGCGAGCGGGATGTCCACCGACAGCTCCGTCGTGCCCGTGGCCAGCGCGCGCGGGGCCTCGGCCCAAGCCAGGAGAGCCCGGGTGGCGGGGTGGGCGGCGATGACGTCGAAACGGTAGTTGCCGGCGACGCGCACGTCGACCGTGGCCGTGACGCGGAGGGCGTCGCCGTCGATGCCGGCGCGGACGGAGGAGGCGTCGAGGCGGGCCACGTCGCGCTCGGCCATCAGCTCGCCGGAGCCGGTGCGGGCGAAGCGGGCGCCGGATTCCGTGCGGCCGTCGGCCTCGAACCGCACCTGCCAAAGGCCGGAGGCGTCCTGCGGCAGATCGGCGAGCGTGACGGCGTACACGCCGTCGGATGCGGCGCCGTCGTCGTGACGGCCGTCGTCGAACAGCTCGATGCTCTCACCGGCGCGGCCGCTGGCCGGGGCGAGGCGGGCCGTGACCCGCGCGTCGGTAAGAGCGCTGGCGCCGTCACGCAATTCGGCATGGAGCGTGATCGGCTCGCCCGGCTGGCGGGAGAGCGGCGCGGCCCAGGTCGAGAGCGTGACCCGGCTCTCCGGCTCGGCGGCAACCACCGTCACCGGTTCCGCGACCGTCGCCTCGAGGCGATAGGAGGCCGCCTCGGTGCGATCGACATGCAGCACCTGCTGCGCGCCTTTCCCGAAGCCGATCTCTCCGCCGTCGAAGCGGAAGCGCTGCAGGGAGCGGTCGGTGGTCGCGGCGGCGTCCGGCTCGAGCGTCTTGCCGGTCGGCGTCACGAGGCGGGCGCCAACGGCGCGCATCGTCCAGACGATCATGCTGCTGTCGCCCGCCGCGGGAAGATCGAGCGACGGGGCGCCGGGCGTCAGCGTGCGGGCGTACATCCGCGAGACGTTCGCCGGCGCGTGCGCGGCAGGCGGCTGGTAGACCTCGCCGGGAGCGAATGTCCCGACCGAGTCGGCGGCGAAGAGCGAGGCGGGGAAGAGGGCAAGCGCAAGCAGGGTCTTCATCACATTCACCTCGTCTCAATCAAAAGTCGGTGGCCAGGGAGTCGCCGATCTTGCGGTAGTCGTTACGGCGGTTGTGATGATGGTTCGCCAGCGTGGTGAACCAGACCACCCCGACGGCCTGCGCGCTGTACTGCGAGACCATCCCGTCATCCTCGCCCGGCATCCCCACCACGCCCGAGAGCGTGGCCAGCCCGTAGTCCTCGGAGTGGATGAAGTCGTTCCAGAGGCCGGTGCCGGCGATGTTGTAGACCGTCTTCGGCAGCGCCGGCCGCCCGGCCGAGCCCTTGAGGTAGTACTGGTTGTAGTACGACATGGAGCCGGTCGAGCAGTTGCGCGTGGCGTCGTTGTTCTGGCCTACGAGATCGACCATCCAGCCCGTCAGCCACGAGCCGGACAGCGTCCCGGCCAGGTTCGCCGCCTCGGAGCCGGCATTCGGCGGGGCGATGCTGTTCACCCAGCGGATGCGGTTGATGATCGGCTGGTAGCGGCTGTCGTAGGTCGGGTTGGAGAGGATCCAGCGGATGACCACCCCGCCGAACGAGTGGGTCTCGACCACGATGTCGTCGATGGCGTTCGCGTTCATCCAGTTGTAGATCTGCCCCGCCACCTGGCCGCCCGCCACCCACATGTACTGCGTCCCGTCGTACCCGCAGACGAGGTAGGGGATGGTGAACCCTTTCGTCGTGGCCCGGAGCATGTCCTCGCCCCAATAGGCGCGGGCCACAGCCGGCTGGGCGAGGTCCGCCCCTCCCTTGCCGTGGATGAAGACCACCCCGGTCTTCGCGGATGCGGTGACGGCGGCGAGAGCGAGCAGGAGGGCGACGAGCGCGCGTTTCATGGGCGGCTCGTACTTCAATGCCGGTGCCGCCCCTCCGGCGACGAAGAATGAAGGAGTTACGCGGCAGTGTGGGTGCGGGATTGATCACCAGCACGCGCCGCATGGGTCGCAAGTTGCGCGTGATGGGTGCAGAAGTGAGCCGCGAAACACTACGAACCGTCCGTCCTCCAAGCCGAAAGGAGTAAGGGATGGATCTCTTTCACGTCGCAGTTGTTTCCCAGACCAGCCGCGTTCCGCTCAGCAAGCTGCTCGTCGGCTCGGCGGCGGTACAGAAGCAGGTAAGCCGCGATTTCAAGCCCCATTGGGAGGTCGACGCGACCATCGACTCGTACGCGGACCTCAAGGACGTCCCGGTCGGTTCCTGGTCGGTCATCATCCGCGATGACATCCCGTTCAATGCCGCCGGTATCCACCTCAACAATGCCAATGGGCAACCGTTCTCGCTCGTCCGCTTCTCGAAGAACTGGTCGCTTACTCTCTCCCATGAGATTCTGGAGATGCTGGCCGACCCGTTCGGCAACCGCATCAAGGTCGGCGACTCGCTCATGGGGGGACAAGGCCGCGTCGAGTACTTGGTAGAGGTTGCGGATCCGAGTGAAGCGGCGCAGTTCGGGTATACCGTAAACGGTGTGCTTGTCTCGGACTTCTACACCCCGAGTTTTTTCGATCCGATCGCATCAACCGGCGTGCGGTACAGCTTCAATGGCAAGATCACTGCGCCGCGGCAGGTCTTGGAGGGTGGATACATCAGCTGGCGTGATCCCATCTCCACCCACGTCTTTCAGCTCCAGGTGCGGAACGGAAGCCGGGACTTCCGGGATCTCGGCGCGTTGCCTGGTGGGTTCAAGAGCATGCGTGCCTTCGCCGACCGTTACTCGAGCGAGTTCCGAGCGGCCGTGATGGAAGAGGAGGAGCCGCCGAAGCCGCGGGAGCTGTTGACCGCGGCAGCCTTCGAGGAGGTCGCCATCGAGCAGTCGCTGGTCGATCAGTCCTCCGCGGCGAGTGCGGACTCGTTGCAGGCGCAGATCGATGCGCTCCTGGGGCAGGGCTGAGCATCAGGATTGCAGGCCGGCGAGTTGATGGCAACGAAATCCAGAGAGAAAAGCGCGGACCTTGATGCCCAGCGCGCGGCGGCCGAGGAGTTGCAGAAGCAGATCGATGCGCTCATCAGCGGTACCGCCCAGGAGCCGCCGCCCGAGGAGATGACTTTCCGCGACTTCGTCCACCGGAAGACGGCATCACCGAAAAAAACGAAAGGGCGGGCGAAGTAAGCGCCCGCCCTTACAGCCGGTCCGTCAAAATCGTCTTCGCGATCGTGGCCAACTGCATGTTCGACGTCCCCTCGTAGATCTTGCCGATCTTCGAGTCGCGCCAGAACTTCTCCACCGGGTACTCCTTCGTGTAGCCGTTGCCGCCGAAGATCTCCACGGCCACCGACGTGACCCTTTCGCAGACCTGGGAGGAGAAGAGCTTGGCCTGCGCCGCCTCGCGGAGGAACGGCCTGTGGGCATCCTTCAGGCGCGCGGCGTTGTAGACCATCAGGCGCGCGGCCTCGAGCTCCGTCGCAGCCTGGGCAATCTGGAACTGGATGCCCTGAAAGTCGGAGATCGGCTTGCCGAACTGCTTCCGCTCCTTCGAGTAGGCCACCGCGTACTCCAGCGCCCCCCGCGCGACGCCGATCATCTGCGCGCCGATGCCGATGCGCCCCTCGTTCAGCGTCTCGATGGCGATCTTGTACCCCTTGCCCGGCTCGCCGAGGACGTTCTCCTTCGGCACCCGGCAGTCCTCCAGGATCAGCTCGCAGGTCGATGAGGCGCGGATGCCGGTCTTGTCTTCCTTCTTCCCGACGCGGAAACCGGGGAAGTCGCGCTCGATGAGGAAGGCGGTGATGCCCTTGTATCCGGCATCGGGGTTCGCGTTGGCGAAGACGATGAACAGCCCCGCCTCGGCCGCGTTCGTGATCCACAGCTTCTGGCCGTTCAGCACCCAGTGGTCGCCCTTGTCCTCCGCCTTGAGCGCCAGGGCGAAGGCATCCGACCCCGACCCGGCCTCGGAGAGCGCGTACGCGCCGACCGTGTCGCGGCAGAGCATCGGCAGGTACTTGGACTTCTGGTCGTCGTTCCCCCAGCGGATGATGGCGTTGTTGACGAGCGTGTTCTGCACGTCCACGAGCACGCCGCACGAGGCGTCGACGTGGGAGAGCTCCTCCACGACGAGGACGGCGTTGAAGAAGGTAGAGCCGGCGCCTCCCCAGCGGTCCGGCACTTCGATGCCCATGATCCCGAGCTCGAAGAAGCTGCTGATCAGGTCCGTGTCCATCTTCGCGTCATGGTCCATGCGGTGGACGAGCGGCCGGATCTTCTCGATGGCAAAGTCGCGGACGCTCTGCTGGAACATCTGCTCTTCTTCGGAAAGGAGCGTGAGCGGCGCGCCCGGGATGATGTCGATGGTGGCAGTGGTCATGGTGGCCTCCGGAGGGTTTAGCGGGGGCGAATGATATCCGAAAGGAGGCGGTAGGATGGCGGGCGATGGACGAGAAGGTGCTGGATGCGGCGCAGGAGCTTTATGAGCTGCTGCTGAACAATGACGACGAGGACTTGTTGTCGAACGTTGCTGATTCCTACAAGAGGCTGCGCCGGCAACTGATCCAGGGCATCGGACGGGACGCCTTGCCGCCGTTCGTCCGCGATGGGCAAACGATCGACGAGGCCTTTCATGCGATTCAGAAGAACGTTGCGAACGGGTGGAACCGGCACGGGTTCATTCGCGACGCCTTCGATCCGATTTTCACCCGGCTGGAGTCGGGACCAGCTCCGGCCGCACCGGCGCCCCGCAAGCCTCGTCCCGCCCCCTCCTCCCCCCGCATCTTCATCAGCCACCGCAGCGACGATCTGCAGCTCGCCCAAGCGCTGGTGGACCTGCTCGTCTTTTCCATGCGTCTGGAGCCGGAGGTGGTCCGCTGCACGAGCGTGCCGGGGCATGACCTGCGGGGTGGGGAGCGGACGGACGACCGTATTCGCAAGGAGATCGCAGACGCGGAGATCTTCCTGGCGCTGGTGACGCCCGGCAGCCTCCGCTCGCACTTTGTGCTGTTCGAGCTGGGGGCGCGGTGGGGGATCGAGCCCCTGCTGGGGCGCGAGCCTCACTTCATCCCGCTGATCGCGCGCGGGCTCGACGCCGGGAAGCTGCCGCGGCCGCTGGCGAACTTCAACTGTCTCGATCTGCGAGAGGAAGAAGACGTCGCGCGGCTGCTGGCCGAGATGGCGGGCATCCTCGGCGCGACGCTCACCTCCGAGGCGGCGCGGGGGCGGCATGTGCGGCGGGTGACGGGGAGGGCCTCGGACGTGCCGGCGCCGAGCCAGTTCTCCGAGCACGAGCGACGGATCCTGCGGGCGCTGCTCGACGAAGAGACGGGGCGGCTCCTGACCTGGTACCGGCAGGACGTGCACTACGGCAAGGCGCTGGCGTCGCTCATCGCGCGGGAGATGATCCGGGAGCAGAACGGCACGTTCGTGCTGCGCAGCAAGGGGCGGGCGGCGGCCGCGGCCTATCTCGCATCGATGCTGGAAACGGAGTGAACGCGTGGTGCCCCGGGCCGGGATCGAACCGGCATGTCCCGTGCGGGACGAGGGATTTTAAGTCCCTTGCGTCTGCCAATTCCGCCACCGGGGCTGGCGGGCATCATAACGCGCTGGTAATCTAACCGTTGATCAACGGATCGCAGGCGCGAGCGCGGGCGGCGGCTGCCAGGCGCGCACGCGGAGCGGGAACGCGCGAGACGCGTTGATCGACGACGGAACGGGGAGGGGAGGACCGGGAGATGGGCAACTGTTCATGGTGCGGCCGTCAGTTTCCATTGACGCGGGCGACGCGCAAGTACTGCACGCCCCGCTGCAAAACGAACGCATGTCTGGGGCGCAAACCCAGCCGCATAAGAGCCGCCGACGTCGCGGCGCTCTACGAGCTGCTCGATGAGGATTTCCAGTCGGCGGCGGAGCTGCGGGAGCGGCTGCGGGCCATCCTTGCGCCGGAGAGCGAGCCGCTACCGTTGGTGGAGGGAAGACCGCTGGTGCCCAGTATGGATTGAAACAAAAAGGGCGCCGCAAGCGGCGCCCTTCCGGGGTGGGAACTACGAACTAGCCCCCTCAGGTTTATTGGAACAATCCATCGAAATGTGTACCTCCTCCCCCATGAATTTCCGGCGGACCCGCGGCAAGCGTCACGTCACGTGCCATGGCTCACCTCGCCGACGCCGCGGACCGGATCGACCGCCCCTGCCTGCCCCGAGGTGAAAGGGAGGAGCGGGAACTTGATGTCTTGTTCTTCAAAGAATCATGCGGCTGAAAGCCGCGCAAAATCGTACTGGGGTAAACGCCCGGCGAGGGGTTTTCTTCCAACCCTGCACCCGCCCGTTCCCCTTTCGTGCATGTTTAACAGGATACGTTTTTCGTCTGAAATCGCAACGAAAATTTGCACAACCCCCTGTGCTAAACTCCTCTCTCCCCGGAGCCGATTGAAATGAAACGACTTCCCCTCGCGATGGCGTGCGCCGCGCTGCTCCTCGGCGGCCAGGTCCAGGCCGCCACCGTCGCCGGCCGCATCAGTTTCGTGACCAAAAGGGGGCAAAACCCCCTTCCCGCCGAGACCCTGATCTGGCTCGAGCCGCTCGGCAGCGGCTGGACGGCGAAAAAGCCGGCCGCCACCTACCAGATGGTCACCCGCAACAAGAGCCTCGCCCCCCATGTCCTCGCCGTCCCGGCCGGCTCGTCCGTGACGTTCCCCAACGAGGACCCCATCTCCCACAACCTCTTCTCCCTCTCCCAGGGCAACCAGTTCGACCTCGGCCTGTACCGGAAGGGCCCCGGGAAGGTCGAGAAGTTCGATGCGCCGGGCGTGGTCAGCGTTTACTGTAACGTCCATCCCCAGATGTCCGCCGTAGTGCACGTGATGAAGTCGCCGTTCTACGCCTTCGCCGATGCCAGCGGCGGGTACTCGATCGCCGACGTGCCGCCGGGCAAGTACAACCTCGTCGCCTGGAACGAGCAGGGAGGGACGACCCCTCCACAGCCGGTAGAAGTGTCGGCGGCGGGGGCGGTGAGCGGGAACGTGGCGGTGACCCTCGACACGCGCAACTTTCGGCAGGCCACGCACATGAACAAGCTCGGCAAGCCGTATCAGGCGCCGAGCTCGAAGGACTACTGATCTTGACCGCACAGACGCTCGACCGGGAGACCGTCGCCACCACCACGCCCCCGCCGAAGCGAGCGCCGTACGCTGTGGAGAAGCCGCGTTTCCCGCTCGTCTGGAAGCTCTTCGGCCTGACGGCGCTGCTGATCCTGATCGTGGTCGGCGTCGCGGTCGGCATCACCATCCAGCGGGCGAACCGGATCGCCAAGACGACGGTGGACGCGTCGATCTCCAGCGCGGCGAAGCTGTTCGAGGAATTCGAGCGGCAGCGGCTGGGGCGGCTGGCCCTGGCGGCGGACATCACCGGCCACGACGCGAGCTTCTACGCCTACATCCAGAACCAGCTTCCTCTCGAACAGCAGGCCGTGCCGGCGGTGATCACGCCGCAGGCGGCGCCCGCGCCCGCTCCGCCGACCATCCACTTCGGCGACATCCTCGACATCGCGGCGCAGAAGAAGGAGGAACTGGGCAGCGACCTGATGATGATCCTCGACGATCAGGGGCGCCTGCTCGCGCGCACCGACCGGCCCGTCCTCAATGAAAACCAGATGGACGACCTCTACACGGCCGTCCCGCTGGTGAAGAAGATCGTCGACGACGCCACGGTGAGCTCCGCGCGCGGCGTGATCAGCATGGACAACCAGCTCTATCACGCCGCCATCGCCCCGATCGCCTCCGGCGCGAACAACGTCCGCATCGGGTACCTCGTCAACGCCTACCAGATCGGCGACCAGTTCGCCAACCGGATTGCCGAGTCGACCAACGCCGGCGTCATCTTCGTCTCGCCCGCCTCGCTCGTCCGCTCCAAGAACGCGCCGCAGTTCACCATGCAGCAGATGACCGGCGCGGACACGATCATGAATTCGGGCCGGATGCTGGCCGCCCGCTCCGAGACCATCGACCGCAGCGCGTACGTCATGACCGGCGAGCCGCTGCAGTCGGCCGGCAAGACCGTCGGCGCGGCGGTCTTCGTCCGCTCCCTCGACCGCGAGCTGGCGCCGTTCAAGGAGATCGAGAACACCCTCCTCATGGGCGGCGGCCTGGCCCTCCTCCTCGCCTTCCTCCTCTCCTGGCTCATCGCCAAGCGCGTCACGCGTCCCATCGAGCAGCTCGCCGGCGTGGCCCAGGCGGTGACGAACGGCGACTACGACGTCCACCCGGCCATCGACCGCAGCGACGAGGTAGGCATCCTCGGGCGTTCCTTCGCCAAGATGATCACCGCCCTGCGGGACAAGGCGGAGCTGGAGGAGCTGTACGAGGCGATGGCCGCCCGCTCCCAGGAACGGGAGGCGGCCGGCGTCCGGATGTCCGAGGAGCCTAAGCTCGATTATGGAACGGTGCTGGTGACCGACCTGCGCGGATTGCCGCCGACGGTGGGGGAGGGAGACGCCTCGAACGTGATCGGCATCGTGAGCAAGGTGATGCGAATGCAGGAGGCGGAGGTGCGGCGGCAGGAGGGCTTCGTGCGCGAGGTCGTCGGGCACCGCATCGTGGCCGTCTTTCGCGGCGACCGGAGCATCCTGCACGCGATCCGCGCGGCGCGCGCGATCAACGAGGAGCTGGCGGCGCAGGGGGGCAGCCCGCCGATGACCATCGGCGTCGGCGTCGCCACCGGCGAGTTCGTCACCGGCTCGGTGGAGCTGAGCGAGGAAAGCGGGCTGGCCATCGTCGGCAACGCGCCGCTCCTCGCGCTCCTCTTCGCCTGGCACGCGCCGAGCGGCTACGCCTACATCTCGTACGAGACAGCGCAGGCGGCCGGGCCGGAGATCGAGCAGTCGGCCACGCGCGAGGAAGTGCGACTCAAGTGGCTCGCCCAGCCGCTGCCCGTCGCCTCCATGCCGCTGGTCAGCATCACCACCGGGATGATGAAAGCCATGGGGGCCGATACCGGCTCGATGGCCACCCTGCGCATGGAGCCGGGCACCGTCGCGGGCACGACCGCTCCGGCGACGCCGGCCATCGACCTCGCCGCCGGCCAGCTCTTCGCGAACCGCTACCGCATCGACCAGATCCTCGGCCGGGGCGGCATGGGCGTGGTCTACAAGGCGACGGACACGCAGCTCGACGAGACGGTCGCCATCAAGACCCTGCCGGGCGACGTCATGACTCGCTCGCCGGAGGACCTGGAGCGCTTCAAGCGGGAGATCCGCCTGGCACGCAAGATCACCCATCGCAACGTCCTGCGCACCTACGACTACGGCGAGGCGGACGGCGTCTATTTCATCAGCATGGAGTTCGTGCGCGGCTACACCCTCTCCGAGCTGCTGAACGAGGCCGACGCCCGGCGGCTGGCGCCCCGCGTGGCCCTCGGCGTGGCCCGCCAGATCTGCCGCGGGCTCGACGCCGCGCACGAGCAGGGGATCATCCACCGCGACATCAAGCCGCAGAACGTCCTCATCGATCACCGCGGAGAGGTCAAGCTGATGGACTTCGGCATTGCCCGGATGGCCGAGGCGCCGGAGGCGATGACCCAGGCAGGCTTGATCGTGGGGACGCCGCACTACATGAGCCCCGAGCAGGTGCAGGGGAAGGAGCTCGGCCCGCGCAGCGACGTCTACTCGATGGGCATCCTGCTCTACGAGATGCTGGCCGGCGTGCGCCCGTTCGAGTCGTCGTCGCTGACCGGCGTGCTGACGGCGCACATCACGGAGAAGGCCCGCCCGCTGATCGAGCTGCGCTCGGACGTCGGGCGCGACGTGAACGCCATCGTGATGCGCTGCCTGGAGAAGGATCCGAAGGCGCGCTACGCGAACGCGGGGGAGATGCTGCGCGCGTTGGATGGGGTGCAGTTGGCCGCTGCCGCATAGTTGCTAGTTGGGCGGACGAATTAGAGATGATGGCAGTTTCACATTCCTCCACCCAACCGGCTGTCCGATAAGACGAAATGCGACGCGGTGGCGTCAGGCAGATGCCAAATCGGCGGACTCGGCGAGAATCACAATGAACGGTTAGGTATTACGACCGGAGTTCAGTGAGGGCGAGACACTTCGCCTCCGGCTTAGCAACGCAATTTGAAGGGTAATGTGCTCGACTGCCACCACTCAAGGCTGTTCGCCCCCTTGAGATACGCTCGGAGTCAGCCGAACGCCGCGCAGCAAACGGCCGATCCCGCTCGCGGCGGCCGCGCCTGTCACCGTGAGACCACGGAGTTACGGCCGTTGAATCAGACTCATTCGGAGTAAACTCGCCTGTCGCGCCAACAGGCGCGCTGATCCGCTCTGCGGCACTCGAACCGGCCGCGCGGAGAACGCAAAAGACGTCAGACACGCCATGTTCGAGCCGATAGACCTTCGTCGACCGACATACATCGTTTTGGAAGTTCCTGCTGTACTTGCTGCAAGGGTACTCGAACTGCGCACCAAGTACCGGCCAGACTATGCGCCGTTGCCCGCTGAAATAACGTTGATCGGCTCTTCAGGCCGCGGAGTGCTGGAGCCAACGCAATCGGCTGCGGCAGTAATCGCCCGTGTCGACGAGATTGCTGAATCCACTTTGCCCCTCAAGGTCCGATTTGCTGATATGGAAACCTTTCCAGGCTCGGGCGTCTACTTCTTCCCACCCGTTCCTCGTGAGCCTTTCGAAGAGCTACATTTGCGTCTGCTCGAAGCCGGAATCCTTTGTCGGTCCAGTCCCTTCCCGTTCCGGCCTCACCTGACCATTGCGAGAATCGCGTCGCCGAAGCTAGGTTCCAAGCTCCTCGCCGAGTCAGCACCGGAGGGCGAGTTCATGATTGATCAATTAGCCATATATTCGCAGGTGGGCTTCGACACCCGCGTGCACCATCGTACCCGCCTCCGCGGTTCGACAACCGTTTGACGAGGCGCGAAGGATGTTGTATCTGCCGTTTCCGCAGAGATCTTGCGCTCGTCATGAATGTTAGGTTGAATTTACGTAGCGCCGCCCAACAAGCAGGTGAAGCTGTCGAACCGCCGATTCGCTGGCCCGGCGCTGAAGCGCCTGTGTCTGCGTTTGCGACGGCGTCCCGCCCGTTGCAGTTCGCTCCCTCTAATGCATCGTTAGTCGCGGCGACGGTCGCGCCGCGTCGCGGTTGGCGTGCGGGGCGGTCCGCAGCTTACCTGCAGGGTCGTTAGGGCCGCAGAAGCGGTAGCAACTCGAAGCGTGCCTGCGATATACGCTACCGGCTAACTTCACGCTGAAGCTGGTGCAGCCCGGCTTCGGCCCGGCAGCCGAGCTGCCTAGGTCATCCCCAGCGTGACGGCGTCACGCGCTTGCAGGCGCCATTCGGTTCTTTGAACGTCATCGGTGGCAAAACCGCCGCGCCGCTCGGGCTTCGGCACGCGGAACCGGCCGCACAGCTAGCGTGAGATCCGTTACTAGTTGCTGCTTGCTAGTAGGCAACGGCACATCAGACCAGCAACAGCAACCAGCAACTACTTCCACACCTCGTCGAGCAGCGGCGCCTTCGCGTATGCGGCGGGCACCGCGAGCGCCTCGGCTTCGCCGGCCGCGTCGTTCTTCAGCGACTTGAGCGTGACGAGCGGCACCTTCTTGTAGTTCGTGAAGTTCAGCTCGACCTGGATGGGCGTGCCCGGGATGTAGCGCGTCAGGGCGCCGGTGCCGGGGGAGATGTTGTAGACCACCTGGTCGACGATCTTCCTGAGCTGCGCGTTCTCCGGGATGGCCGTCGTGGTCCAGATGTCGATCCAGGCCGTGGTCGTGTAGCGGGCGCGGTAGCGCATCGCATCCAGGCCCTTGACCTTGTCCTTCACCGGCGACTCGACGTTCGCCACCGCCTCGAACGACTTGCGGTTGCTCATCCCGCCCAGCTTGACCAGCAGGTTTCCGATCTCGTTGATCGGCACCTCGCTGTACATCTTCACCGCCGGATTGAGCACGGTGATGGAGTCGGTACCGTTCTTCGAGATGCCATTCAGCCACATCGTCTCCGCCCGGACGCCGGACGGATAGACGTGCAACTGCACCGTCCCGAACTTGCTCAGGAACGGGAACGGAGCGGCGGGGCTCGCTTCGAGCTCCAGGTGGTACGGCCTGGCCGGGGCGGCCGATTTCGCGGGCGCAGGCTTGGCCGGCGTCTGCCCGAACGACGCGGCGGCGCAAAGAAGAAGGGCGGCCATTACGGCCGCCCCGGAGAGCTGGTGAGGGTTAGAACGTCGCATCGAGGAACGGCCGCAGCTTCTTCGAGCGGGAGGGATGGCGGAGCTTCCGCAGGGCCTTCGACTCGATCTGCCGGATCCGCTCGCGCGTGACGTTGAACGAGCGGCCGACTTCCTCGAGCGTGTGCTCGGCACCGTCGCCGACGCCGAAGCGCATCTTGAGCACCTGCTCCTCCCGAGGGGTGAGGGTGCGCAGGACCTTCTGCGTCTGCTCCTTGAGATTCGACACGATGACGTGATCGATGGGCGAGATCACGCCGCGATCCTCGATGAAGTCGCCGAGATGCGAGTCCTCCTCCTCCCCGATGGGGGTCTCGAGGGAGATCGGCTCCTGGGCGATCTTCATGATCTTGCGCACCTTCGATACCGGCATGTCCATCCGCTTGGCGATCTCCTCGGCCTGCGGCTCGCGGCCGAGCTCCTGCACCAGCGCGCGCGAGGTGCGGGTGAGCTTGTTGATCGTCTCGATCATGTGCACCGGGATGCGGATGGTGCGGGCCTGATCGGCGATGGCCCGGGTGATGGCCTGGCGGATCCACCACGTGGCGTAGGTGGAGAACTTGTAGCCGCGGCGGTACTCGAACTTCTCGACCGCCTTCATCAGGCCGATGTTGCCCTCCTGGATGAGATCGAGGAACTGCAGGCCCCGGTTGGTGTACTTCTTGGCGATGGAGACGACGAGGCGGAGGTTGGCCACGATCAGCTCCTGCTTGGCCTGGTCGGCCTCCATCTCGCCCTCGCCGATCTCGCGGATCGTCTTCTTCAGGTCATCGTGGGTCATCCCGTAGAAGTTCTCGAGCTCGATGAGCTTCTCCTCGTACTTCTGCAGGCGGCGGCGGTAGAAGTCGCGGCGCGTCTTGTCCTTCTCCCGCTTGAGGGCCTGATCGTCCTTGCGGACCATCGACGCGACCTGCCACAGCTCGTTGTTGATGTCCTTGAGCTTGTTGATCATCCGGTTGCGCGTCTGGGGGGTAAAGTCGATCTGGCGCATCTCGTTGGCCAGTTCCACTTCCACCTTCTCGATCGTGCGCACGCCGGTCTGGAGCTGGCGCTGGGAGAGCTTCTTCGGGTCGGCCAGCTTGACCTTGGCGTCCTT